>NZ_QNRX01000008.1 GCF_003317055.1 Alkalibaculum bacchi | reverse complement strand
TTAGATACTATTATAAAGATAAAAATTCGTTAGACTATGTAGATTTAATTTATCAAATATCATAACTACATTATACGAGGTGGTAAGGTGGTAAGGTGGTAAGGTGGTAAGGTGGTAAGGTGGTAAGGTGGTAAGCAAAATCACGCTCCCCTTCAGGTGAGTGTGATTTTTTCTGCTTTCCGCATTCCGCTTTCTGCTTTTTATTTTCCCGTCCAACCGACCAACGAACCAACCGTCCAACTTTTTTAAAAGGAGTTTTTTTAATGAACATTCGCGTTGCTGGTATTGTAAAGGAGTCTATTGTAGATGGGCCGGGGATACGGTATGTGATTTTTGCCCAAGGTTGCAAACACAATTGTCCAGGTTGCCATAATCCCCGCACACATTCTTTTGATGAAGGCTACATGGTGGATATTGATGACATTATAAAAGAACTATCACTTAATCCACTTTTGGATGGAATCACTTTTAGCGGTGGGGAGCCTTTAGAGCAAGGGGATGAATTCTTAGACTTAGCTAAAAGGATTAAAGAAAATTCTAATTTAAATATTATGGTCTACACAGGATACCTTTATGAGGCCATTATCCATTCACAAAATAATTCTTGGAAAGAGCTACTACATTTATGTGATATCCTAGTAGATGGACCTTTCATGGAAAAAGAAAAAGATTATCGCCTAGTCTTTAAAGGCTCTAAAAACCAAAGAATTATCAACCTAAAAGAGAGTAAAAAAGAAGGTCGAATTATCCTCATGGAATAATCGACCTTCTTTTTTCGTTGGACGGGAAAAGCAAACTCGCCTTCGTCGCAAACTCTTCTGGATGAATCGGGTAGTTTGTATAGGCAATTCTAAAGTCTTTTCTACCGAAGTACATAGAGAGTTCGGCTTTCAGCTTATACTTAAAAACATCTACAAGCTTTACATAATATTTACGCCACATGCCCTTGAACTAGTAAGTCCAAATCCTCTTCGTTTAAGGTTTCTCTCTCTAGAAGCTCTTTCGCAAATAGATTTAAAAGATCTATATTATCTAGCATGATTTCTTTTGTTTCTTGATATAGTGTATTTATATGTTCTCTGCATTTATCCATTACTGCCGTGTCTGGATTCATAGAAGCTGCGTCACAATTGAATAAGCCAAGTTCTTCATCCATTCCAAATTTTGATACGTATTCTTTGACTAATTGAGAGGCTTTTTCAATATCATTAGAAGCACCTGTAGTAATATTGCTTTCGCCAAAGATTAACTCCTCAGCCACTCTACCTGCTAATAACACTTTTATATCACAAAGGATGCTACTTTTTGTTCTATATTGTCTATCCTTTGGAATACTCATACTAAATCCACCGATACCTTTAGTACTTGGTATAATCGTCACTTTGCTTACTGTATTTTCTGGTTGCAGCAGTTTTGTAGCTAATGCGTGTCCGCTTTCGTGATAAGCAGTCACCTTACGATCTTCTGTACTTATGGTACTAAGATCTTTTTTAGCAGAGCCTGCTATAATCGTGTAATAAGCTTCATCAAAATCTTTCTGAGAAATCTCATTTTCATTTTTATTTGCGGCGATAATCGCAGCTTCATTGGCTAAGTTTTCAAGCATAGCACCGCTAAAGTAAACAGTCTCCCTAGCTAACTTGTCCATATTTACTAAATTATGTACTGGTTTATCATCTAAATGTAATTTAAGTATTCTCTTACGAGCTTTAATATCTGGTAAACCAATTTCAATTAGCCGATCAAATCTTCCAGGTCGCACTAAAGCCTCATCTAATGTCTCAAGGCGATTGGTAGCAGCAATTACTACAATGCCACTATGACTGTTAAAACCAGACATTTCTGTGAGCAAAGCATTAAGGGTTTGATCTCTTTCATCATTTCCTTGTGTTACTCCATTACCTCTCTTTTTTCCAATTGCATCTATTTCATCAATAAAAATTACTGCTTTTTTTGCTTTTTTTGCCTTTTGAAAAAGCTGACGAATCCTACTTGCACCGACTCCTACATACATCTGAACAAAATCAGAACCAGATACTGCATAAAAGGGAACTCCAGACTCACCAGCTATAGCCTTAGCCATAAGGGTCTTACCTGTTCCTGGTGGTCCATAGAGCAGTATACCTCTAGGCATTTTGGCTCCAAGCTTAGCATATTTATCAGGATCTTTAATAAAGTCAATAATATCCTTTACAAGTTCCTTTGCCTCATCATTTCCTGCAACATGCTCAAAATTGCAGATAGGTTTATCTCCTGAATTTTGATCATTGATATTTACTACTTCTAATTTATCTTTTCCAGTATTCTTTTTCATATAAAAGATAGCAAAGGCACCTATGGCAACGAGTCCTAAAGTTTGTATAACGGAATCTGCAACCTTATTCTGATTTTCATTTATACTTGCTCCATTTAACAGAAAATACTCTCTCATAGAGTCACTTTGAGGATTCGTTGTCTCATAGACTGTTCCGTCTTTTAAGTTTACCGTTAGTACACTTTCATCCTTTATTCTGATTTCTTGTACTTTTCCTGACTCTAAATCTTGTACAAAGTCTCTATAGTGAATCTCTGTAATCTCTGATCGATTTATGTAAATACTTATACCCAAAGCAATGAAAAATATCAACGCGATTGATGCTATAATAAAATGTCTCTTTTTCATAAACGCCTCCTTAGGTAATTCTTGTTCTCTATTACCATTATAACAATTCCGATATGTTAAATATAGTGACAATAGTTGGAATAGGCTACGCGCCGAAGGCGCGTTAGTCACTAATCATTGGTCTCTGGCTTGTATGTATTCCTTTAGGGTCAAGATCCTTCGACAAAGCCTCAGAATAATTAAGGAAGGAGTTTAGGTCCAAAGTAAGATTTTTCTATTAGAAAAAATAGTTGTTTTGAAACGCTTATTTTTTCTCCTGAGTATATTTTATCTTTGATTACAAATAATAGGTAAAACTAAGACACAAGGAGGTAAGAAAATGGAAAAACGTGAACTTCAAGTAATTGAAGAGGGTGATGGTGGCCGCAATAAGAAATTCAAAGACGTAAGTTCTGGACAAGTTTATACACTTGAGGAAATTGCAAACAATATCAGTGACTTCCCAGGTTACCATGTAGTACACAGAGATGGGCAAATTTTTATCCGTTCAAACCCTGATGGAGATCGAAATAATAATTTAGAATGACAATTAAAGGAGGAGTTGACATCCTCCTTTTTTAGTTTTTGTGTGATTTCTTGATGACTGGTTGGACAGTTCGCTCGTTGGTCGGTTGGACGGGAAAAACTTAAAGACCTAACTCTTCTTAATGAGGATTTCTTGTAGCTTTCCTTCATCAAAGGATAGATAGGCATCGTAAGAATGGTATTTAGAGAAGACTAATATTATACCGTATTCGTTTTCTTCTACATCCGCTTGTGATAATTGAAGAATTTTTAATGCTTCTTCTAAGGACATATTGACTTTAATCCCATTATCTAATTCTCCTTCATAGATATAAATAGAAGTTACAATATCCCCATCAACGCCAAATCCTATTTCTAGTTTGTCATAGTAATAAAAGTCTCCACCATACATTACATCTTTTACATCAGCTTGTCCACATAAGGACTCGAGTTCCTCTAGAGGTCTGTCAATAAGTGCAAAATAAGTATTCAAATTTGTCTTCGTTGAACTCAACTTAGTTGGCATTTGCACTTGTTCAATAGTATTCTCCTCCACAGCAATATCAGTACTTTTGTTGTCAGTAATATTCACAGCATCCTCTGATCCTGTAGAACATCCAAACATAAAAAATGAGCACAGTAATACGAGCATTAAGATAAATTCTTTCAAATTTATACACCCCTTTTTCCTGTACTCATTATATGCAAGGAATTATTAAATTATGTTAGAAATCACATAATCTAGCTATTTAGATATAATACATAATTACATCAGAATCTTTCTTATATTCGTTTATTAAATCTTCTAAGGTAGTATTATCAATTACTGTATTTACACTTTCATCAATTTTATTCCACACATTCTTCTTAATGCACTTTTCTATTGTATTGCTTTCATTTTCATTAGATGGATTTACTACAGATAAACTTCCTTCAAGAGCCCTTAAAATTTCGCCTGCAGTAATTTCAGAAGGGTCTTTCGCTAGTTCATAGCCACCTTGGGCTCCTTTTACACTTTTCACAATATCTGCTTTTCGCAATGTTGAGAAAACCTGTTCTAGATAGTTCTTCGAGATGTCCTGTCTTTCTGCAATATTTACTAAAGAAACATGCTCTCCATTAGAGTTTAGCGCCAAGTCAATAATTGCCCGTAGGCCATATCTCCCTTTTGTAGATATTTTCATTTCATTCACCCCCTAAACCTAGTTATCATATCTGATTTATAATATAAATATAATGGATATTGGACATTCTGTCAAATTCTCACTTTGTAAGAATGTAAATCCTTTTATTCCTTATTCTGAATAGAGACAAATTTAAATATGCTATAATTGTATTACAAATATTTTGTCTTTGAGGTGGTAAATATGACAACTAAGCTGATGATTTTTGATTTAGATGGTACCTTAGTAGATTCATTAGAAGGCATTGCATTTTCTATGAATCAAGTTTTAAAAGAAAATGATTTCGAAACATATCCTACTTTAAAATACAAGGAATTTGTAGGTAATGGCATTAAACATCTAGTATTTAGGGCTCTTCCTGAAGAATATAAAGATTCAGAATCTGTAGAAAAATACTACTCTATGATGATTAAAACCTACGGCAAGCACTACGGAGCAGGCATGAACCTTTATCCAGGTATCGCTAAAGTACTAGATAAAATCACAAATTTAGGTATCCCCTTAGCAGTTAATACCAATAAAAATCAGGATGTAACAGATTTTATCGTAGATCAATACTTAAGCAAGTGGAGTTTCATTAAAGTCATCGGCTCTCACGGAGATTACGAAAGAAAACCCGACCCAAGCGGAGCTCTAGCTCTGGCTAAAATAGCAGGAGCCAAACCAAAAGAATGCATTTACATAGGAGATTCCGAAGTAGATATAAAAACAGCCAAAAATGCAGGTATGAAGTGCATCGTGGTTACATGGGGCTTTCGAGACAAAAACTACTTACTAACACTAAACCCAGAAATTGTAGTAGATCATGCAAAAGATATCATAAACTACATAGACTAGCGCATTCAGCGCATTTAGTCGCTAGTCACTAGTCAACTAGTCACTAGCATTAGGGTATTCCTTTTGGGTCAAAAACAACCTTACATCGAATTTATTTATAGCATTACAATAAGAAAAAGCTTAGACTTGTACGTCTAAGCTTTTTCTATATGACTTCTAAGGCCCTTCGCTAACGCTCAAGGTGACTAAGCAGTAGCTAGGGTCTTAGAAGATGGTATTGCATTCAGCCACAAGCGCAGCAGTGGCATTATGCTTTTGCTGACCACCTGACCACCTGACCACCCGACCACCTTACTTAAAACATCGGTACAACAGAACCCTCATATTTTTCTTGAATAAATTCTTTTACTTTCTCTGATTGTAGTGCTTTTACCAGAGCTTTTAAATCTTCTCTTTCTTCGTCTCCTTGATGAACAGCTACAATATTTGCATAAGTAGTAGCAGCTAAAGAGTCTTTTTCTTCTTTTACTAATGCATCATTTTCAACGTCTAATTCAGCTAATAGAGCATAATTTCCATTGACTACTGCCATATCTACGTCTTCTAACATTCTAGCAACTTGAGCTGCTTCTATTTCTTTGATTACTAGATTTTTAGGATTATCGGTAATATCTCTTATTGTAGCTTGTAAACCTGCATTTGGATCTACTTTTATAAGTCCAGCTGATTCTAATAATAGTAATGCTCTTGCTTCATTTGTCGTGTCATTTGGAACAGCTATAGTAGCGCCATCTGCTAATTCATTAAGGCTAGTTGTTTTTCCTGGATATAAACCTAGTGGTTCATAATGAATTGTTGCAATAGATGCTAATTCTGTACCTTTTTGTGCATTAAAATCGTCTAAATAAGGTTTGTGTTGAAAGAAATTCGCATCAATGTCTCCAGAATCTAAAGCAGTGTTTGGGACAACATAATCCGTAAATTCTTTAATTTCTAAAGTATAACCTTCCTCTGCTAACACTTCTTTTGCCACCCCTAAAATTTCTGCATGAGGAGATGGACTTGCACCAATTGTTATAATCTTGTCGTCAGATGCGCTACAGCCTACAAACACAAAAATAGATAAAACTGCAACGGTTAGTAAACTAATAACTTTTTTCATAAATGATTCCCCCTTTTATTTTCTTTTATCTTGTTTATCGGCAATTCTCATGCCTATTTCTTGAAAAATTTGTACTAAAATGATTAATAATATAATGGTCACAAACATAATAAAGTACTCATATCTATGATATCCATAATTAATAGCGATGGCTCCTAAACCACCTCCACCTACAGCTCCTGCCATGGCTGAATAACCTAAAATCGTTGTAGTGACTATGGCAATGCCAACAATTAAGGAAGGTTTTGCCTCGGGTAGCATTACCTTATATATAATCTGAAAGGGTGATGCTCCCATGGATAAAGCTGCCTCAATAACACCTTTATCTACTTCCTTAATAGAAGATTCTACCATTCTAGCAATAAAAGGAGCTGCTGAAACTACTAGAGGTACAATAGTTGCAGTAGAACCAATAGGTGTACCAACTATCTTCTTAGTCAAAGGTATAATGGCAATCATTAAAATTAAAAAAGGTATAGAACGAGTAATATTTATAATGGTATTTAAAATGCTATTTAACGACTTTATTGGCAAAATATTATCTTTTTCCGTTACAACAGCTAAGATACCCATTGGTAATCCTATTAAATAGGCAATAAATGTACTGACTAATGTCATATACAAAGACTCTAATAAGCCTACGGCAAACATGGATATGGTTCCACTATCAAGCACGATAATTCACCTCTTCTACTGTAAGATTTCTGTTCTTTAGATAATAAATAATTTTTTCGGCTAAGTTTTCATCCGAAGGCAATTGTATGACCATCTGTCCAATAGCTGTTCCTTCGATATCTTTCATATCTGCATAGAGAATATTGACTGGTGCCTTACAAGCTAAGATCATCTCAGACATTACTGGATCATAAGAAGAACTACCATCAAATACAATACGTAAACATTTCTCGCCTATATTTTCGCCAGTGTTTTGTCCATCTGGATAGACTAGTTTTTGAGCGGCAAGAGTTTTCGGATGAGTAAATATTTCTTGAACTCGTCCAGACTCTGCTATCTTGCTCTGATCAATTATGGCAACATGAGAGCAAATACCTTCGATAACGCTCATCTCATGGGTGATGATGACAATCGTAATATCCAGTCTCTTATTAATATCTTTTAGCAGTGCCAGGATGGAACGAGTTGTAGTGGGATCTAGTGCCGAGGTTGCTTCGTCACATAGTAATACTTTTGGATTTGTGGCTAGAGCTCTGGCAATGGCAACTCTTTGCTTTTGACCACCACTTAATTGAGAAGGATATGCCTTTTCTTTATTCTCTAATCCTACTATAGCTAGGAGTTCTCTTGCTTTTTCTTGTGCTTCTGCTTTCTTGACGCCTGCAATTTCTAGTGGAAAACAGACATTTTCCATTACTGTCTTTTGCATTAATAAATTAA
The DNA here is from genome assembly GCF_003317055.1 of Alkalibaculum bacchi. Classification (NCBI taxonomy): domain Bacteria; kingdom Bacillati; phylum Bacillota; class Clostridia; order Eubacteriales; family Eubacteriaceae; genus Alkalibaculum; species Alkalibaculum bacchi. The sequence goes on along the minus strand of NZ_QNRX01000008.1, from coordinate 133,264 downwards.
ACTGCTGAAAGATCATCCCCATAGAATGTCTTACTTCTCTTAATTCTTTTTTACTCAAAGCAAATAGATCTTGTCCGTCAACAATGACCGTACCTGCTGTAGGAACTTCCAAAAAATTCATACAGCGAACTAAGGTACTCTTACCTGCGCCACTCATACCGATGATTCCAAAAATATCGCCTTTATGTATTGTTAAATCAATGTGATCTAGTGCCTTTACTTCTCCATCCTTGGTATGAAAGGATTTTGTCAAATCTATTATCTCTATGATTTTTTCTTTCATTGCAAACTCCTAAAATAATTTTCTGTATTTCATATTATAAACTCAGATTAAAATATTGTCTAAAAATCATTATAACATGAAAGTATTATATACCATTAATGATTTCTTGTAAATATTCGATATTATTAATCTTATATGTTTAATTAGTATAAAGAGAGCATCTTTGGCATTTTAGCCATCACTGCTAGGGTCAAATCTTACAGGTCAAAGATTCCATCACATATAAAGAGGACTCAAATAATATCTAAGTCTAAAAGTAGAACTTTTCTACTATATAAAAATCTCCCACTTCATCAAAATCTTGAAGTGGGATTGTCATCTTTATTATATTTAATTTTTAGGTGGCAAAATCATCTTAAGCTTTCTAGAAAGAATCTGCAAGTTTAAAGGCATATTGGGACCTTCTTCTCCATCTATATCCGTAATCACATGATAATCTTCTTCCATATTTTCAATAGAGAAATGATCACTTTGTATATGAAGTATATTTTTGTAGGATAAATGATTTCCTCTTAATATCTTTGCAAATACCACAGATAGTTCGTTTAGAGGACATACTTTTATAGCAATCAGGTCTAATTTCCCATCGTTCATCATAGCTTCTGGAGCCAATTTGTGAAAGCCTCCAGCGCCCCTTCCGTTCATAACAATGAAAAAGTAAAACTCATCCTCTATAACTTGTTCCTCTGTAGAAATCTTTAAATTCAGTTTCTTAAAATTTGGTAATTGCTGAATGCCAGTAAGATAATAAGCTACTCTTCCCATCACATTTTTCAGTTGGCGATCTGTGTTCTGAGAAATTTCCATAAATAGACCACCACCGCATACATTTAAGAAGTACTGATCGTTAACAAGTCCTACATCTACATACTCTGTCTGTAGTACAGACAAGGATTCTATAACTTGTCTTATGTCCATAGGCATACCAATATTATAACAAATATCATTCATAGTACCTGCTGGAATGATCCCTAAGGGGATATCGATATTAAGCTTAATCATACTATTGACGAGAGCATTTACAGATCCATCTCCACCTGCAATAAATATGGCCTCATATATAGACACGTCCCTATTTTCAAAAACATTAGAAAAGTCCTCTGCAGAACTTGTTCGGAATAAATGCACCTCATAACCCTTATTTTGAAATACCTCAATAAAATAATCTAGGTGATTAGGAAAACTTTTATTCCCAGCAACAGGATTGTATAGTAAAAAGACGAATCTTTTATTCATAGATTATCTCTCCTTTATGAGTAAAAAGCTTAGCTACTAAAAATATGTTTTTCGGAGAAGGTTATAAAAGCGGAAAGCTGAATGCTGAAAGCAGAACTTTCTACCTAATGGAGTGGAGAAAATCATAAAATCATCTTTATTAAACTACATAGTCATCCTGAGTGCAAAAGCTAGCTCTTACATTATCTCGCCTATAGGCGAGTTTCAGCTTTCAGCTTTTCGCTAAAAAATTTTCTCGTCGAAGAAGCAAACCATCTAACGAAACTCAATTATGCAAAGTATCTATCTCTTCTACTACCTTCTCCACAATAATACGCCAATCTAACAATTTTCCACTGCCCATATCTCCACAAGCTAGCCGACCACTATCGGTGTCTAGTATAGTATAACCATATCTTTGTAACTTCTTAATATTATCTTGGAGAATTGGATTTTCCCACATGCCTGTATTCATAGCTGGGGCAATCATGATCTTGGCTTTTGTGGCCATTAAGGTAGTTTGTAGCATATCATCAGCTATTCCATTGGCTAATTTTCCAATAAAATTTGCTGTAGCTGGTACAATGACAAATAAATCGGTCTTTTTTGCAAGTGAGATATGCTCTGTATCCCATTTGTCTATTTTATCAAACATATCAACAATGACTTTATTATGAGATAAGGTTTGAAAAGTTAATGGTTGCACAAATTCTGTAGCGTTTTTTGTCATGATTACATGGACTTCAAACCCTTTTTTTACTAAATCATTGACGATTTCTGCCGCTTTGTATGCTGCGATTCCTCCAGTTACACCTACCGTAATACATTTACTCATTTATTCTCTCCTAACATTCTCATTACAATTCCCTTTGCAATTTCATCTTTGGTATGAAACCGCTCCACAATACAACCATCTTTTAATAATATGGCTTCATGTTTTTCATTATTAATATTACACATATCGTTGGCAAGAACTAAATTACAGTCATTATCTTTTCCAAGTTTACATGCTACTTCTTTTAATCGTTCTTCTGATACGCCGTTTAGCAATTTAAATCCTACTAAAAAGGTCTCAGGATCTCTATCTTTAATATAAGATATGACTTTAGGCGTTCTCTTTAAACCAAGTACAATATCTTCTCTAGACGAAATCTTTGCTCCTCTTGGTAAAGCACAATAAGGACTAGTCAAAATTTCTTGTATTTTTTCTTCCAATTCTTCCACAGGGTTATCTTGTATTAAGTTAGAAATTTCTTTTGCTAAAATACTCACTGGTGCTGTATAAGACGTGGTAAAATCAGAGACAGCCATAGAGTGAATAAAGTAATCTATCTTATGCTGAGAGTAGACTTTGTCGATTGCATCTATTACACTTTGTGTATCACTTACAGGATAGATCATCATCTTACTCTGTACAACCTCAGGTTTTACAGCCCTCTTAGACATTATATAATGAACGGTAAAATCTTCATCCCCAAGATAGTCTAAGACCTCTTTACAAATTAAACGAGCTAATTTGCCCGTACTAGTGTTGGTGATTTGGCGCACTTCATCAATTTTTTCAACAGTACCCCCTGCCGTTATGACAATATGTTTCATAAGTATATCCCTCTATTTCTTTATCCTTTGTAGCTACTTCATTTTAACACAGATATTTTTAAATGGATAGATGTGGTATGCCCAAAGCCCCCACTCCTATCCATCTATCATTATTCATTAACTATATTCGATTATTACTTTACTTCCACCTAAACCAGCTTTTGCAGGCTCAATCAGTAGTTTTACGGGAACCCGGTTTTTAATAGACTCTACATGACTAATAATGCCAATAGACAATTTTTCGTGGTGGATTCTCTCTAAGCAATCCATTACTACTTCTAAAACCTCATCGTCAAGGGTGCCAAAGCCCTCATCCAAAAAGAAGAATTCAAGGGGGGCAGTGCCCTTAAGTTGTATTTGGGCAGATAAGGACAATGCTAATGCAAGAGATGCTAGAAACGTTTCTCCACCTGATAAAGTAGAAGCATCTCTCATGGCTCCCCCATTTTTATAATCTCGAATGATGAATTTTCCTTTTTCATCTACTTCAAGGCCATAATTCCCTCTAGTAATCCATTTTAGCTTTTCAGATGCTTCTAAGGATACATACTGAAGCTGATAGGAAGCCACGTATTCTACAAAGCGTTTTCCCTTAAATAATTTCTCCAAATCTCGTAAAAGGCCTAATTTCTCATCTGTTTTTCTTTTTTCTTTTTCTATATTTTTCTTTTCATTTAATCTTCTCTTTATATTGTTTAATTCATTCTCAAAGCTTATTCTGTTGGTCTCTAGTTCTTTTTCTTGAGTGTTGATTTTTTCCCAGTCTTCTTGAATTTTTTCATAGTCTTCTTGAGATATATTCTTTCCATTCATATTCCTTAAAATTCGATTTACAGCACCACTTAATTGATTAAAATCATTATTGAATTTGTCGATGCTCTTTTGTAGTTTATTAATCTCTTCTAAAGTCAAAGAGCAATCTCTCACTTCTTCTACTGTTACAAAATTCTCTTCGCATAATTTTACTTTTAAGCTTTCCTGTACTTCTTGAAGCTCTTTTTCCATAGAAAGAAGGTAAGAATTACTTATGTTTAGCTTTTCGCTGTATTGGCTAAAAGCTATATCGTTTTTTTCCTTTTGATTTTGGCTTGTTTCAAAATCTTTTTTAATTTTTTCAATCTTTTCTTTTGTCTTTTCTAATTCTTTAGAAATATCAGAGATCTGCCCAAGCTTAGAGAGTAGAGAGTTTTTCTTTTCTTCAATACTCTTTTCTACTCCCTTTAAATCTGAACTCTTTTGAGTGCAAATCCTATGTAAGTCCGATTCTACTTTAATAAGAATCCCCTCTTGCTCTTGATCGACCTTTAATCGTTCCCTTAGTATTTTTAATTGATTTTGTAGATCATTTTTTTTCTTTTCTTTTTCGTTTATCTCATGCATTTCTTTCTTTACATCAAGAATTTGCAAACTCTTTTGGAAGTTTTCTAGTGCTTCTTGATTTTCATGTAATTCCTTTTTTATCGTTTCTAATTGAGCCAAAATTTGTGTCTTTTGAATACTGTAATTGTTAAGTCTTTCCACAGATGCGCTAAAAGTGATTTGTTTTTCTGTATTTTTTTTTGTTATTGTTTGAATGTTCTGTTCTAGCTTGTCTTTTTCTTCTTTGTACTTTTGAATGTTTTCTTGTAATTTTTTAAAATTTTCTTCTAATATCTCAATAGGATGCTCTAAAAAATCTTCACCTAAAGACTCTAAATCCCTTTTTATTTTTAGAATATTTTTGTTCTCTAGTCCCATTTCTCCTTCTGCCTTTGCTATTTGTGCAGATAAAGAGTGAATTAAGTCTGATTTTTCCTTTAAGGATTCCTCTAATTTCTTTACATTAATCCTAGAAGAATCGCCTACTTCTATATTATGCATTGTAGAGCCGCAAACAGGACAGGAGTCTCCCTCCTTAAGATTTTCTCTTAGAGAAAGAGCTATGTTCTCTGTTTTGAGTTGGTTTATGTTTTCATTTAACAAAGTAAACTCTTCTTCTAAAACTATTTTTTTATTTTTCTTCTCTTCTAATTCCTTTTCGTAATTTTTAATCTCTTCTTCTTGATTCTTTATGGCTAAAGAGTAATCACTATACATCTTCCATTTATTCTTGTAATCATTTAACTGATTGCTAGATATTAGAAGGCATTCATCATCTCCAGGTGGAGACTGAGTTAAGAAGCCTAGTTTTTCATTTTGTTCTATTAATGACTTTTCCTGTTCTTCTATTTCTTTCTTTAAAGAATCATATTCTCTTTTAGTATCATCCATATCTTTTAGAATGCCTATTAGTTCATTCTCTGTTTGAATTTTAGCAGCCTTTAATTCATCTATTTTTTGATCTATAGAGAAGGCCATACGAAGTTGTTCTACATACTCATGGGGAGTATTTACCTCTTCAAGCTCCAGCTCTTTTTGCACTATTTGATCATTAGTCTCTTTTACTTTTTTCTGCAGACTTTCTTTTTTCTTTTGTTTTTCCTCTAATTTTTGTGTGTTTTCTTCAAACTCTCTTGTTAGAACCTCTTTTTCTTTATACAGCACCTCTAATGCTTCTTCAATTGCTAACCCATCTTGAAGTTTAAATTGAAGTTCTTGTAGTACAGGCAATTCCTCTTCTTTTGATTTATATGCCTTATCGTATTTTTCTAGAATCTCTGCTCTTTTTGATTCAATTGATTTTAATTGATTACTTAGCTCATCATTTTTTTTCTTTTCATTCTTTATGTCCTCTATCTTTTTATCAAAGTTTTGAATATATGGAAGAACCCTCAATGCTTTTTGTCCTAGTTGCACTTTTTCGTTCCACCCTTTGACTTCTTGCCTTTGTTCTTCTAAAGTATTCATATCTTCCATGTATTTATTTAGCTCTAATTGTAGACTCCACAAGGTTTTAGACTTTGAGTACGTTTCTTCCATCTTAGCCTTTTCTATATTCATACGCTCTTGTTCTTCTTTGATAGTTCTCACTTGTATTTCTTTTTCATCTATAAGCTCTTTGTTTACATCTTCATAACTTTTTAACTGTCCGCTCATTTCACTTTCTTCATGTCGGTACTTGTTGATTTCATTGTACAGCTTTTGAGACAACTCATCCCCATATTTTTCGAGATTAAACAAGCGCTCAAGCATTTCTCTTCGCTCTTTGCCCTGCAATTTTAAAAACTCACTAAACTTCCCTTGTGGTAGGACTACCGTCCTCGTAAAGTCATCAATATTTAATCCGATAATTTCGTGGCATTTATTATTTACCTGGCGTACTTGTTCTTCAAGTATAATTTCTTGCTCCTCTGTAATGTCAATAATTCGTGCTAATTTTGTGTGGATGCTTCCTGATTTGTCCCTTTTAAAATCCCTAGTAACACGGTATTTTTTCACTTGAGCAGATGAAATTTGAAATTCAAAGCTCACTTCCATGGTATCCACATTAGTATTAATATAATTTGAGCTTTTTCGAGACATTTCTCCATATAAAGCTAAGGTAATTCCATCTAGTATTGTAGATTTACCACTACCCGTAGGACCAAAAATGCCAAATAAGCCTTTTTGGGTCAGCTTCTCAAAATCGATTACCTGTTCTTCTATAAAACTATTTAACCCTTTAACCTTCAGCTTCAGCGGCTTCATACATATCCTCCTTAACCAGCTCTAGTAGCATATTAACAAGTTCCTCATCAGGCTCTGTCTCTCTTTCATTTTTATAAAACTCTCGAAAAATATCCTCGAAGGATTTATCGGCCATATTTGTTATTTCATTTGTGGGTTTTTCATCACATAATAATATGGGCATGATTTCAATGATATCCTTTTTATAATTTTTCATAGTCTTGATTTCATTTTCTCTAATAAAACGCTGGGTCTTGATTTCTAAATAAGTCCAGCATTCTTTTGTGCTATTCTCTTCGCATAGGGCAATTGCCTTTTCAATGCTATCACACTGCCAAACTTCTATGGGCTTGTACACCTTTAGGGGAACTTCATGAATAAGAGCTTCTTTTTTTGGCTCTAAATCTACAATGAAGCACTTTTTTTGAAAATGTCTTTCTTTTTTATTGTAATGAATAGGCGAACCAGCATAGCGAGCTCTTTTTTGAGTACCTGGCACGATTTGAGGCTTGTGAATATGGCCTAATGCAATATACTGTGCCTTTTGTGGAAAATACCTTCCATCAATAATATAACTTCCTCCAAGCTGTATATTTCTTTCGGAGCCTTCCTCCTCACTTCCCATAGCAAACAAATGACTGACTACTACATTAATGGTGTCTTCTCTAAAATAATTCTCTAGCTCTGTAAAGAGAGCTTGTATCCTCTCTGCATAAGTTGCTAATTTTTCTTCATCTGTAGTCAATTCCTTATACAAAACTTCATTTAATCTCTTTTCGCTAGGGTAAGCAATGGTTAGAATTACGGCCTTTTCTCCGTTGATTTCCACCTCTATCATACCCTCACTGCTAGCAATTACTTTATGCTCTCCATAAAAACCCGTTTGAGCTACTGTCTTTGGTGTGCCAAGCATAATAATCCCATGATCTCTTGCTAAAGGTCCTGCAGCAACTAAACGCTCTGGATTATCGTGATTGCCAGCTATAACTAAGATCAAACGCTCCCCATGAGCAGATATTTTTTTAAGGGCATCATAAAACATCTTCTCTGCTCGAGCAGGGGGATTACTGGTATCGTAAATATCCCCTGCAATGATAACCATATCTACTTCTTCTCTTTGAACAATATCTATAAAATCCTCTAGAAAGGATTCTTGCTCGTCCATACGACTAAATCCTTCTAAGTGTTTTCCCAAATGCCAGTCCGCAGTATGTAAGATACGCATAAAACTCCACCTTTTTCTTTAGCTGTTTTTCTATTAATAGCTATTATAACATACGAGGTAGTAAGGTGGTAAGGTGGTAGGGTGGTAAGCAAATATATAGTTGTTAGTACTAAATTCCATAGAAAGTTCTGCTTTCAGCTTTCGGCTTTCAGCTATATTTTTTGTCTGTTCACAACAACTTCTAACTTAGAACTTAGAACTTAGAACTTAGAACTTAGAACTTAGAACCTAGAACTTACAACTTAATTCGTGTTATAATATGTTAAAATAAATGTCGTTTCGTGACGAAGGAGTGTAATATGGACTTTAATAATGTTATATTTGCATTTGGGCTTACCTTATTTGCAGGTTTATCTACAGGGATTGGAAGTCTTTTAGCCCTTTTTACAAAGAGAACAAATTACAAGTTTTTATCTCTTGCTCTTGGGTTTTCTGCAGGGGTAATGGTTTACATATCTATGATTGAAATCTTACCAAAATCCAAGGACTACCTTATTACAGAATTAGGAGGTGAATTAGGTCCTTGGGTTTCAGTTGCTTCTTTTTTTGCGGGAATATTAATTATTGCTATCATCGATAAATTAGTGCCAACTGAAGATAATCCCCACGAGCCACATATCGCCGAAGAAATCAAGATGGTTGAATATATAAATCAACACGACAAACACTCTAATCACAAATTAAAAAGAATTGGCGTCCTCACGGCGCTCGCTATAGCCATTCACAATTTTCCTGAAGGTTTAGCAACTTTTGTAGCTTCTATAGAAGATTCTTCATTGGGTATTCCTATCGCTATTGCGATTGCGATTCATAATATACCTGAGGGAATTGCTATATCTATACCTGTCTTTTATGCTACTGGTAACCGAAAGGAATCTTTTAAGTTATCTCTTTTATCAGGGCTATCTGAACCTCTTGGGGCAATAATTGGATACTTTTTACTGTATGCCTTTTTTGGCAGCATGAAATTATTTATAGGCATTTTATTTGGTATTGTAGCTGGAATTATGGTATTTATCTCCTTAGATGAGTTATTACCAACAGCAAGAGCCTATGCTGAAACACATCTAGCAATGTATGGATTAGTAGCTGGAATGGCTGTCATGGCCGTAAGTTTGTTGCTTTTTATGTAAAACATCTGTTTTAATTCTAAGTCTTATATAAAAGGTAGGGGTGAAATCAATAATTGAGTATTTGCGGAAAGCGGAAAGCGGACAGCTGAAATTTAGGTCACCCATGGTGACCTGCTAAGGCACCCTACTCTTCATTAGCTCCCACCAAAAAAGCATGACCTTTCTGACTAGCTAACTAATCAAGCTTTTCCAACTAAAGTTCCGCTTTCAGCTAAAAAGGTTTTACTGACCACCTGACCACCTTTTTCATACACTCTTTTCTTAACAGTGCGTATGATATAGCAAGAAAGGATGTGACAAAGGTGATTTACAATCGAAATGCTGCTGTTCAATACGCTTTACAATATGCTCTAAACCCTAATCCAGATTACGTGTACTTTGAAAATGACGACTGTACAAATTTTATCTCTCAATGCTTACGGGCTGGTGGCGCTCAAAACGACTATAATAATACACACCCTTGGTGGTATAACAATGGTCAAACTTCTATCAGCTGGGCTGTAGCCCATTCACTTTATTGGTATATACGAACTACTACAGTGGAAAATAGAAGCTTTGGCATAAAAGCAGATACTTATTACTTAGCAAATCAAGATTTATACTCTAGAGATATTGCTGGAAAAGTGCAGATAGGAGACCTTATACAATACAAGAATTTTCAAGATCGAATTCAACACTCAACTATTATCACTGGGTTTGATCCTATAACGGGCGAACCCGTAGTATCACAACATACCTTTAATGGAAGAAACGTAACCTGGAGGAAGAACTTTAAAGAAGCGATTTTTCATCATATAACAAGCATTAATCGCTGAAAGTTGAATGCCGAAAGCTGAAAACCAGCGATTAGCTACTAGCTACCAGTGCTAGGGTGGAATCTTACAAGTCAAAGATTAAACTATATATAAAGATGGCTTAATAGCAGTTAAATCTCAAAACAGAACTTTCCTTGTATATTAGAATGACAAAAGGGACACTTTTAAAGTGTCCCTACTTTTTGATATAAATAAGCCTAACTACTACCCCAGTCATCCTAAGCACCAACAAAGGACCTTTGACCCGCAGAGCCTAGCCCTAAAATACTGGTAGCTGGTGGCTGATAGCTCATCACTAAAACTTCCGCATTCAGCATCCCGCTTTCAACTAATCTCTTTCCCCTATTGAAAGAAGTAAATTTAACGCTATTCCTACAATAGCTGCTGTTGCTAGTGCTGGAAGTTGTGTTCCGAACATTGGAATCATGCCGCCTTCAAACTGATATGTTCCACCTAATCCTATGATTAATATAACCGCAATAACTGCTAAGTTCTTAGAGCTAAACATATCCACTTTTTTATCCATCATAATTGTAATACCTTGCGCTGCGATAACGCCAAATAAGTAAATAGACAATCCTCCTATTACAGATGTTGGAATGGAGTAAATGATATTAATAAGTGGTGTAAAGCAAGAGATCACCATAGTAATGATAGCTGCTACGATTAGTACTGGTACAGAGAAGTTCTTTGATATGGCCATAGCACTGATGTTTTCACCGTAATTTGTACCAGCAGGTCCACCGATAAAACCAGATATAATATCTCCCAAACCGTCTCCAATAAGGTTTAACCCTAGTTTATCTTCAATATTATATCTTTCTTTCTTACCTTTTCTCTTTGCTAATTCATTTACGTAAATATCTAATTGATAAATATGTGCTGTTGATTCAGGGATTGTAGCAATAGCAATAGGCATAATCGCCACTACTGCAGCCACAGTTGGTTTAGGGAATGTGAATATAGGCATATTTATAATGCTATCAGATACGATAGTGTTAAAATTTACAAATTGAATTCCTGTTACATTTCCAATGATGAGTGCTACTGCATAACCTGTTAAAAGTCCAAATAAAATTGGCAATTGACTTAACTTACCTCTTAAGTAAACGGAATATAAAATTGTTGCAATTAAAGTAACAACTGCAATAACCCATGCATAACTGCTTGCAGTAGCTTGATTTACTTCTAAAACATTTGCTGGGACAGCTGAGGCATTTCCCATAGCATTAGCAGCTAAAGATAGACCAATAATGATGGCAATACTTCCTGTAACAGTTGGTGGAAGCACTTTATCAATCATTTTCTTTCCACTCTTTTGAATGACAAAGCCTGCTACAATTGAAACAAAACCAGACATGATAATTCCAAATTGTGCAATTGAGATTTTGTCATTTAAAGAATAACCTGCAAAAGCATCTGCGCTCATTATTGAAGCAATTGCTGCAATATAAGAGAAACTTGAGCCATAATATAGTGGTATTTTTCTACCTGTAACTAAAATAAACCCTAAGGTTGCTAAACCACTTGCAAAGATTGTCGTTGAAACGTGAAAACCTGTAATAAGCGCTACTAAGACCGTGGCTGGAAACATAACAACAATTTGTTGAATTGCAAATAGAATAAGTTCTAGGAAAGGTGGTCTTTCGTCAGGTAAATAACCTCGTATTGTGTTTTGGTTTTCCATAATTCTCCTCCTTGAATTGGTAGGTATAATGGGATAGATAGAAAGCAATTTCGCACAAAAAATCTTGCTGCAGTGTCGCAGCAAGATTAAAATTCGTGTTTTGAGCATGGTCATAGCGTGACATGCTAGAAATATTAATCTTACTGGTATCCCTGTACCTGTTTAAAGATTTCTTTTCCACTATTATCACACATGAAGTAGTTTTTGTAAATAGAATTTTTATAAAACAAGTCGAAATTTGTCGAGAAAGCGCCTGAGGCGCTTTAGCTTTAGTTTTAAGTTCTATGTTGTAAGTTCTAAGTAAAAACTTTTTAGGTCACCATTGATGACTAAATCTGCAACTCATACAATACCTTCTCGATTTTAGGTAGGTTGAACAGTAATTAAACAATTGCTTAACTACTGTATAACGATTGCTCGACTACCGTTCAACTATTGTTCACAAGTTATTCTTCAAAATCGATTTCTGGTTCATAAGGGTCTTCTTCATAGTCAAACTCTGGTTTTTTTAATGTTGACTTATTCGTAAAATCTTTATATTTGCTCTTGTTGTTGACAATTTCTTCTAGGCGATCATAAGGGTCTTCTTCGTAATCAAATTCAGTTCGAAAAAAGTTTTTCAATTTGTATCACCTCCTGTTAAAGTGCTATAAACGTTTTAGTTGCTAGTCATTAGTATTAAGATATTCCTTTAGGGTCAAGATTCTTCGCTACGCTCAAGAATGACTTAAGCAGTAGCTAAGGTCCCAATACCTAAAAACCCGCAGGGATGGCTCTAGTTGACTACCTAGTCATCCTGAGCATAAGCGAAGGATCTTACTTTACCTCGCTTTTAGGCGAGTTTTCAGCTTTCCGCATTCCGCTTTTAGCTATTTACTATACTCTACACTTAAAAGTTCTTTAGTGCAAATATCTATTGTTTAATTTTACAACATGCTGTATGTTCTATTGTCTTTCTTATTTCATCTTCACCTGTTGCTTCATTAAATCCAACTTCTATTGAGCCTCGACCAAGATCTACATTAACCATTTGCACTCCGTCTAATTTATCTAAGGCATTTTTTATTTGTGTCTTCTCTGTATTGTTTTGTAATCCTATTACATAATAGTGTACTCTATTCATTCAATTTGTCCTCCTCACATTTTTTGAACATTAATTGCAGCTGGACCTTTTTCGTCTTCTCTTATATCAAAAGTCAGTTCTTCCCCTTCGTGTATATCCTTGTCATGGCTTTTTTCTTTCACTTGAGAATGATGCAAAAAAACATCTTTTCCATCATTTGTAGAAATAAACCCATAGCCTCTATCATTGTCAAACCATTTAACAGTTCCAGTAAAATTAGCCATAGAAATGCTCCTTTCATTCTTTTATGATGAGTATATTATTCCTATTGGCGACTCGTTTTATGCCCCTTTTAAACAATAGTTGAACGGTAGTTAAACGATTGCTAAGCAGTTGTCAAAGCATTCCTCGCCTAAAGGCGAGTTCAGCTTTCAACATTCCACTTTCCGCTAAAAGAAGTTATCCCGTCCAACTGTCCAATCTATAACGAAAAAGACAAAGGAAATAATTATTCTTCCTTTGTCTCTCGTAATTGCTGTTTCCTTATTATATAACTACTGCATATTTTGATTTTGATTTGTTTTTTCCTCGTAAGCTCTAACCATTCTCTTAACCATTTCTCCACCAACAGATCCTGCTTCCTTAGAAGTTAAGTCTCCATTGTATCCTTGTTTTAAATTTATTGATAAGTCTCTTGCACACTCTTGTTTGAATTGTTCTAATCCTGCTTTTTGTTTTCTTCTACTCATTTTTATTGCCTCCTTTTTATGTTATAGTCATAGTATGTTTCGTAAAGAATAAAATAATCAGGTAATTTTTAACAGCATTTATAATTTGGTTTGTTTTTTTAGTATTTAATATTTATAACAAAAGAATTAATCTATTCAAATTATTCATAATAAGAGGTGTGTTCATTGATGAAAGATAAAATAATACCTTTAGGTAAAATGAAGATAAAAAATAATATTAAAGTATTTAAATGTCCAATCTGCGAAAGTAGTATGGAAATCGTAGAATATAATAGCTTAAGATGTAAAAAAAATCATTGCTTTGATTTGTCAAAAAACGGGTATATCAATTTTCTTCTTCACAATGTAAAGACAGAGTACAATCGTTCTATGTTAGAATCTCGTAATATTATATGTAAAAGTGGATTTTTCACACCTTTAATCAAAAAAATCAGTGAAATCATCACTCTACAGCAAATTAAAAGCTCAAATAAAATTAATATATTAGATATAGGTTGTGGCGAAGGGTCCCATCTTTCTCAAATTATTGAAAACATATCTAATGGAAGCATCTCTTATGAAGGCATTGGTATCGATATTTCTAAAGACGGGATACATATTGCTTCTAGGGAATACAAAGAATGCATTTGGTGTGTAGGCGACTTAACAAAAAATCCCTTTAAAAATCAGAGTTTTGATATAATATTAGATGTATTATCCCCTTCAAACTATGCAGAATTTAATCGAATTCTTAAAAAAAATGGCTTACTCATAAAAGTTGTGCCAGGATCCAATTACTTACGAGAATTACGAGATGCCTTCTATAACGAAACAGAGAAAGAAACTTATTCTAATGAAAGGGTTATAAACCATTTTAAGAAAAACTATCAGCTCCTAAGCACCCACTCATTAGAATACAAGGCTCCTATAGACAAGACTAATCTCGAGCATCTAATTTCCATGACTCCTCTATCATGGAAAGTCTCTCAAGAAAGAATACAGCAGGTACTACATTCAGATATTCAAGAAATCTCTGTAGAATTTACTATATTATTGGGACAAAAATCAAATGATTAATTTTCCAACTATTTTTTCTTTTTGCTCATTTTATTTACAGATCAACGCATACTAAGGGTGAAATCTTAGTATTTAATGAAATGAGGAGGAACTAATGTCTGAGACAATTTTAGAAAAAATGGAAGGTAGAGTCAGCTACCACGATTCAGTTGAAGAAATGTTAAGGAGAATTCAAACCGATGGCCTTTCTAGCGTATTTTCAAGATGGCCAGAGCAAGAAAAAATACGCTGTAAATTTTGTTTAGAGGGAATAAGCTGTCAACTATGTACGCAAGGTCCTTGTCGTATTAATGAAAAGACAGGAGCTACCAAAGGAGTTTGTGGCATTGGACCAGATGCAATGGCTATGAGAAATTTCCTTATGCATAATATTATGGGTGCTGCCACTTATGGACACCACGCTTATGAAGCTTTTAGAACCCTAAAAGCTACTGCTGAAGGAAAAACATCCTTTAAAATTAAGGATATAGATAAGTTAAAATCTATGTGTGCAACACTTGGAATAGATACAAATCAAGATGTAAATGCTATGGCTATTCAACTAGCAGATCTCTTTGACAAAGAAATGAAAATAACTCCAGATGAAGAAAGCTTAATGGTTAAGGCTTTTGCTCCTAAAAAACGTCATGATGTTTGGAGAAACCTTCATATCTATCCTTGTGGCGTCGAGCATGAAGTTCAAAACGCCATTGCAAGTTGCTTGACAAATGTAGATGGAGATTATGTTTCTTTAGCAACAAAAGCTCTTCGACTTGGACTTTCTACTATTTACACTGCTCAAATAGGCTTGGAAATGACTCAAGATATTTTATTTGGAACTCCAATGCCTCATGAAGTAAATGTAGACTTAGGGATTATGGATCCTGACTATGTAAATATTGCCTTTAATGGTCACCAACCTTGGATTGGCGTTGCTACTTTGCAAAAGGCAAAGAAAGCAGAATACCAAGAAATGGCCAAAAAAGCTGGTGCAAAAGGTCTTCGAATTGTAGGTTCCATTGAAACAGGGCAAGAATTACTACAAAGATTTGAAGTAGACGATGTCTTTGTAGGATTAATGGGTAACTGGCTTTCTATCGAGCCCTTTTTAGCAACAGGAACTGTAGACGCACTCGTTATGGAAGAAAACTGTTCTCCTCCAGCGATTGATCAATATGCAGAAAAATATCAAGTAGCTCTCATTAGCGTAAGTACGATTATCGGAGTACCTGGTTGTGAAACGAATATGCCATACTATCCTTCAAAAGCAGATGAGATGGCAGACAAATGCATTGAATTAGCTATAGAGAACTTTAAAAAGAGACACGGAAAAATTACTCCAATGGTACCAAAACATGTACAAAAGGCAATTGCTGGTTTCTCTACTGAAGCAGTATTAGGTGCTATTGGCAATGATCTAAACACCCTAGTAGATGTAATCTCAAAAGGACAAATCAAGGGAGTTGTAGCTCTAGCAAACTGTTCTACATTAAGAAACGGTCCACAAGACTGGAATACCGTAAACCTTACTAGAGAATTGATAAAACGGGATATCTTAGTTGTTGCTGGTGGTTGCGGGAACCATGGTTTAGAAGTAGCTGGACTTTGTAATCTAGACGCTGCTGAAATGGCAGGAGAAGGTCTAAAAGGCATTTGCAAAGCTTTAGGAATACCTCCAGTATTGAGCTTTGGTACTTGTACAGATACTGGTAGAATCTCTATGCTCGTAACTGCTTTGGCAGATCATTTAGATGTAGACATCCCTGACCTTCCAATCGCCGTCACAGCACCAGAATGGATGGAGCAAAAGGCAACTATAGATGGTATCTTTACAGTAGCATATGGCTGCTATACACATCTATCTCCTACTCCATTTATTACTGGAGCACCAAATCTAGTAAAACTTCTGACAGAAGACGTAGAAGGGCTTACAGGTGGTAAGGTAGCCATAGGGGACGATCCTGTAGAAGTTGCTAAAGGCATTGAAGCTCATATTAATAGCAAGAGAAAAAAATTAGGAATGTAGCTTCTAACAATTGTTCCGCCATCGCTCAACTACTGTTCAATATAGGGGTACTGGTCTACAAGCTCTCCTATGGCGAAAAACCTTTTGCCGGTTTTAGAAGAATAATAGCAGGTCATAAGGGATGCGATGGGCTTTTCCCGTTCATTAGAACGATCATCGGATAACATTTCTATAGCTGTATCTTGCACGATTTCTATTTTATAGACGATGTACTCATACATCGTCTTTTTATCTGTCATGTAAATCGTACTTCCCTCTTTAATATCCATTAACCCTCCAAAAAGGGTATCTTTTCTGCTAACATAATGGCCTGCTAAAGTATAATTGCCTTGACCCATTTTTTGATCTTTCTTCATGGTGCCTACTCCACCTAGCAAATTCCTCTCTGAAATACCCTTTAGGATTGGCAAACTCAAATCAATATCAGGAATAATCAGTTGACCGATAATAAGATTTCTATCAAGATTTCTTGAACCTAATAGTGTCCTCGTAAGATTCACATCTTGAACAGAATCTAAATTAAACTCAGCTTTGCTTTCTTGGTTTTTTTCAATATCTTCCCATGTAATCTTATCTATCTCTTTGCTATTGGCATCATTTGATAGCTTTAACATAAAGTCACTAATATAAGGCAGAGATACTAATAAAATCCCTATAATAATAAGGAGTGTTGAGATTGTTTTTTTCATGTAATCACCGATTCTCACAGATTTTCGCACTATTCTAGTTTATTTAATAATAAACTATATTTATTCAAAAAGACAAATAATATTAAAAATCCTAGAGCAAACCCTAGGATTTTATATTTGCTACTTTTATTTACTTCTACCCTTTGGTAATTGTATTAATCCAACAGCTATTAAAGCAATTCCAAATAGAATAAGTACAATCGTCATCGTACTTGTTCCCGTTTTAGGTAATTCACTTGGATTTTTGGGGATGTCGACAATTTCTTCTTCATACTCATTATAAAATTTTACTTCTTCGAGCTTATCCGTTTCACCAGATTTGTACAAAATCACTGTAGTCTCAAGATCATCGCCATTTTCTGCATTTGTTACGTAGATGACGAGATTATATATCCTACTGTCATAGGTGGCTAATTTGTTGGTGCCGACTTCCTGAGAAATCGTGTACGTGTAGACGCCGAGTGATGAAAATTCAATCCCTGGTAATCTAGCCGTATCTGCTCCTGTAATAATCATACTAAAAACTCCGTCTACACTACCCTCTGGCATAGGGTTAACTGGATTATCGGCTTTCATGATTATTTTATAATCTTCGTCCACCGTTGGGGGCGAACCACCTAGAGTCACAGTAACCGGTATTTCGCCGCTTCGTACCTCTGCCGCCAGGGCAGTTGGTCTAAGTACGATTAGGCACGTCGCAAGTATGAGTAGTACCTTCATAAACTTTGTATGCTTTCTTCTCATTTTCACAATCCTCCTATTCTACTGTTCTATTCTGCTGTTGAACATATGGTTCCATAACCGCCAGAATAACCGTCCTTGCATCTGTGAATTCTGACGAACAAGTTGTAAGAGCCAAAATTTGCGGGTCTCCATCCGTTGAGTTCATGGCATTTTCTATTGCGACCTCATTTAAGTATAAAGCATTACTGTCTGCAAATTGTAGCAAATCATCTATATTATCTTGCCATCGTTTCGGATTAAAAATTGCTTCTTCTGAAGACGAAACAAGTAAGCAAGCGTAGATTTCTAATTTATAGACCCTGTCGGGTAAAATAAGCGTTCCTGTTTTGTTCTCCTTAAAAAATGCTTCCTCTTTGTATAAACTAAGATCGCCAAACATTTTGCCGTTATCCATATGATGACCATACAGCAGGGAATAAGTGTCGTAAAAATCCCCATCATTTCGTGAGTCGAGAAAAATGCTTCCAGCAAGCGCAAAATTGCCATATACATCTGTATTGATGTAATTTAGATTCGTTTCTCCTTGTAAGACAGGGTAGTCGATATTTGTATTATCTAATGTAAGCCATGCTTGGACGTCAGGATTAATAGCAAGCAATTCATCAAAGGTAGGTTTATCCTCTTGAGGCTTTAGCTTTAACATATCTGCTTGAGCATCGTCTACTGCAGCATAGATTAAACTGTTATCCCATAGGGCATAAGCTGCATATAAACCTGCTAAACTTAAGGATAATATAATTACAAAACTTATAAGCCCATTGGCTACTTTGAGGATTAATTCAGAAACCTTCATGGAATTACACTCCAATCCTTTACTGTAAATTGGGTAGCAGATGATGCAAATGCACCATCTGAACCCTTGTATTAAATCAAATTCATTATCCTTAGTTGCAGAATTTATTAGCTGTTATGAGATAAGCGTTTTTTCATAACAAATACTACCAAGCCACCTAGTGCAGATACTAGAAGAATCACATAAGGCAAATTGTCAAGGCTGATGCCTGTTTTAACAGTTGTGTCTCTATTGTTTGTAATAGTAGTCGTTATAGCTGCCGCATCAAGTTCCCCACTTGCATTGGCATCATAACTTACTGTATAATCCTTATCGTTAGCTGCTTCTACTACAGTATAGTTCACATCATATGGGATGTTTTGAATAGTGAACTCTGATCCCTTTTTAACAGTATAAGTGATTGTAACCGTTCCATCACCGCTCACTTCCTTAGTCCCACCTGATGCTAGAATTGGATCTGCTTTTATAACTTTATCTCCAATTGGTGTTAGTGTAACAGTAACTGTAAATTGATCATTTGGATCTCCATAGTTACCAGTAACTTCTTTTTTAATCGTTAAATTACCAGCGTCAAAATCGTTTTTAAAGGCATCACGTTTAACGTTCTTATCATCTGTAAGTGTGAGAACACGTAGGAATCCAGCACCATTAGGATTGTTAATTACTGTAACTACTAGATTGTACGTTGCGCCATCATAATTCATACCAGCTGTATTACCTATTACTTCAGTGATAGGGTAGGTGTATACTCCAACCTGAGTAAAAGTAGGTAAAACAATGTTTGCAAAACCCGTTGTTGCACCTTGTGCAACATCAATTGTAAATGAAGCTGGGCTAAACTCTGGAGCTGTTATAGCTACTCCATCTCTTAATCCTGATCCCGTATCAACAGTAAATTTAAAAGTTTCTACTGGATTAACCGTTCCTGGATTATTAATAGTAAGTGCCTTTTCAATTCGCACTGGGCTTCCGTCTACATATCCAGGGGTAGTTGCGAATGCCGTACCGCCCATACTAAATACCATTGCCAACGCCAAGAAAATAACCAAAAATTTCTTCATTTTAAATCCTCCCTTTTAATTTTTATCTGTATCTGCTTTTGCAGCATAAGATACATATTATTTTGATCAAATCACTTCCTTGAAGCTTACAAACCTCTTCTTCGAAGTATGGTAATTACCTTACCTTCTACTGCATCTGTAGAAATGGGGCCAAGATCCCGGCTGTCAACTGTTTGCGTTCTGTAATCTCCTAGAACAAAGACGGAGTCTTCTGGTACTCGGTAAGGATACTCAATTCCCCCCCTAGCGTAAGTGGGATAAAATGTTTCTCCCACTTGAGCTGTTCCGTTGACAAGCAATGTTCCGCTGTCATCTATTGTGACTATATCTGTTTCCCTGGCTAAGATTCGCCCTGTATGCCGGACTCCCTTAACCTTGTAGCTTACAATATCGTTTTTTTCAAATTCTCGCTGTAACCGAAAAACGATGATCAAATCACCATCCTTAATTGCTGGGAACATTTCATTTCCACTTTCTCGAACAATTAAGAAGATTTGCGTAAGTATAAGGTACCCAATAATTACTAGCAAGAGGATTCTCTGTAAAAGATCCATATAGGCCACTTTTATTGCTGATTCCTTTTTTCGTCTTTTTATAGTATCAGAGATATTGATAAGTTCTAGGATTTTACTCATTACCGACCTTCTCCCTATCAAGCATTTCCTCATGAGTACCATTAAATTCAGTAATTTTACAGATTTTTTTGTAGTGTTCAAGCAGGGTATCATATCGTATGCGTTCCACTTTTAAAGCTTCTTCATACATAGCATTCAATTCGCCAATTTTCTTCCAAACATCCTCCTCGTTTATGCCTCCGAAGAACTGTTTTTGAAAGTGAATGTCCTCTAACCACTGTGCAATTGCCTTTTGCTCAGGGTTAAATCGGCAGTCATCAAAATTATTTTCGGTTTCGCCTAGGGATTCTCTGCTTGTGTTTTTATGTGTATTTAAAACTTGAGTCCAATTGGTTTCTTGTTTGCCCTTCATAATAACCTCCTATTAACGTGTCTCCTATTAGCTTTAATTGTGAATATTGCGCTTGCGAATAACCATTACACCTAAGCCAACTACTGTGAATACGAGAATCAAAACATATGGTAGTGAATCAAGAGAAATACCTGTATCAATAACAACATTTTTCTCATTAGTGACGGTGATGGTTTTGGTAGCCATAGATCCTACATTGATAGTATATACATCTGTAACGGGGGTAATAGGATTGCCATCTACGGTTACAGTAACAACATAATCGCCATTTACTTCTGTCAGAGCCAAAACAGCATCTGTCGGCAGGTTTGGGATGGTATGTGTTTCATTATGGTGTAAGTGAAAGTCAAATGTTTTCTCAGTATAATGTCCACCATTCTTGTTTGCCTTTACGGTAAATGGAAATTCACGTGATACCTCACCAAAATTTCCAGTAATAATTTTTTTGACAGTTACGTTTGCCGTTTTAACTGTAACTCGAGCAGTAGCCGTTTGTGTAGGTACGTTCCCGCCCGTTGCAACTGTGTTATCAAGGGTTTGACCATTTGTCACATTATCATTGATAAATGCTTTTACTTTATAGGTCTTTGACGCCCCGGCGACCAAATCAATATTGGTGTCTAAAGTGATGACATTACCTGCAATGACCGGATCAACCCACGTTGCACCATTGTCCTTAGAAACTTTAAGTACTGTGGTGCCTGAAGGGATGGTATCCGTCACGTTAATGCCTCTAAGGATAAAATCGCCTGTATTCTTAACTGCAATGGTGTAGATCAATTCGTCTCCAATTGTGGCATTGGCTTTGTCAACGGTCTTAGTTATGGTATGACCCATATTGATCGTAAATGTTAAGCCTCTAATACTAAAGCCATCCGCACTGTTAAGAATTTGCAAGGTATTACTCTCTTTAAGAGAACCCATCATCGGTCCTAAATTAAAAGTAAATAGCCTTACACCTGTAATTACTCTGTCAGGATTGCCTGGAGACGTTAAAGTTACACTATTTCCCAACTCCTTCCAATAAGGATCGTAATTTTGAGGCGTTAAACCGTATCCTGCAGCTGCTACCCCATTTAGCATGGGATCATAAAACCTCGTCTGATTTGCAGTATTCTTGTCGTTGTCTATCAACAGGTGAATATTATTATCAGGAGTGATATAAACGCCGACTACTGAATAGTGATCATTTGTGCTACTACCTGTTGCTGCAAAGTAGTTCACAATAGGTATTGGACCAACTGCCATTGGTGCAACTGTAAGGACCTCAGTTAAAGGGGCGCTCTCCTTGTTGGTGTTTGCATCCCGTATAGGAGTATCATCGTCGGAAACCGGAGCAACTTCTACGGTTTTCTCCACAATGTCACCCTCCGGTTCCTCGATAGGTGCCTCACCCTTCGGTTCCTCTGTCGGTGTTTCTACTTTTGGCTCCTCGGCAGGTGACTCATCCTTAGGTTCCTCTGTCGGTGTTTCTACTTTCGGTTCCTCAGCTGGCAGATCTACCTTTGGCTCTTCTACCAGCTGTTCTACTTTTGGCTCTTCTACCAGCTGTTCTACTTTTGGTCCTTCAGATAGGAGCCCTGTTAGAGTAAGTTCCTCTTCAGAAACATTTACACTATTCATCTCCAAATTAGAATCTACTGTCTCCGCCATGACCACCAGTGAAGAGGCTAATAAAGAGAAAAGCAATACAAATACCATAAATAAACTAAATTTTCTCTTTTTTCCTTTCGATCTCATTGAGTTTTCACCTCCTCTTTTAAATCTAAACAAAGGTCAATCTTTATCAAAATAATCCCTCCATTCGTCTTTGTGATAGTGTCTTTTGCTTTTTTCATGTAAAAAAATGCACTAGGGTTCTATCTTTATGTGTTATTACAAGATGCTAGTAAATAATGATAAAAGGAATACTTTCGTCTATATAAAAAAGCCGCCTGAACTCACTTCTGGCGGCTTGACTGTCATAGCAATTTTCATTGCCTTAGACTCATAGCTTTGCGTCCCAAACTTTCATTAGGTTTGCCTTTTTCTTTTGTATATTCATTTGTCCTAGGTACAGCAAAAGCCGCCATAAATTTGGCGGCTTGACTGTCGTAGCAATTTTCATTGCCTTAGACTCTTAGCTTTGCGTCCCTGATTTTCATCAGGTTTGCCTTTATCTAATTCCATATACAATTATGTAGAATAAACTATAAAATATTATAGTTATATATATAATTATATATGTGTTTATTAATTTATTTGTCATAATATGTATATATTTAATATATTCCCTAACTTTTACCACATAAACATCAAAATTGTATTTTATATAAACTTTTTTAATTTTATTTCATCTTATATGATTTTATAAATAATTTTTGTTTATAATAAAAAAACCCTTTTATTGAATAATACCTTCAATAAAAGGGTTTTTTCATTGCAGACAATTTATTATTGTAAGCAGTGAAGCATAGTGATCTTTACTTTTTTATTTATCTTTAAGTCTCATAAATCCCTTAACAGCTTCATTTACTAAGAAAGGTATTAATGAGAAAACTAGTACAACTCCCCAGTCAAATAATGTAAGCATTTGTACACCAAAAGCATCTGCTAGAAATGGTACGGATATTACAATAAATTGTAGGAAGATTCCCGCAATAATCGCACCAATAAGCAATTTATTCGTCATAAATCCTACTTGGAATATGGATTTCTTAGAATTTCTCATAGTTAATGAATAGAACAATTGTGATACTGCTAATACGACGAAGGCCATTGTTCTTGCATATGTTATAGCTTCTTCAGGCATATTTACTTCGCCAATATAGTGACCATGCTCTACTAAACCAAAGTAGAAAGCTCCAAGTGTCAATAAACCTATTAAAGTTCCACCTAAAATCGCTCTGAAACCAGCTCCGTTAGCAAAGAAGCTTTCTTTTGGATCTCTTGGTTTTTCTTTCATTACATCTTTATCGCCAGGATCCATTCCCAACGCTAACGCTGGAAGTGAATCCGTAACTAAGTTGATCCAAAGCAACTGAGTAGCAATTAGTGGGATTGGCCAGTTTAACAATATCGCTAGGAAGATACAGATAACTTCTCCTAAATTACAAGACAATAAGAAGATAACTGCTTTTTTAATATTGTTATAAATATTTCTTCCCTCTTCAACTGCATGAACAATCGTTGAGAAATTGTCGTCTGTTAAAATCATATCGCTAGCGCCTTTAGATACATCTGTACCTGTTATACCCATAGCTACACCAATATCTGCATTTTTTAAAGAAGGTGCATCGTTGACACCATCTCCAGTCATAGAAACGATGTTTCCATGAGATTTGAATGCTTTAACGATTTTAACTTTGTGCTCAGGAGATACCCTTGCAAATACTCTGTAATTATTGATCTTTTGAGCAAATTCATCATCACTCATCTGATCAATTTCTGCACCAGTTAAACTTTGCTCTATAGAGTCTGCTATACCTAATTGTCTTGCAATGGCTACAGCTGTATTTTTATGGTCCCCTGTAATCATTATTGACCTAATACCTGCCATTTTTGCTTCTGCAATAGAATCTTTAACTTCTAATCGTGGAGGGTCAATCATACCAACTAGTCCAATAACTGTTAACCCATTTTCCATTTCATCCGCATCGATTATACTGTCTACATCTTTATAAGCAGCTCCTAATACTCTAAGAGCATCATTTGACATTTCTAATGTTATTTGTAAATACTGTTGTTTTAATTCTTCTGTTAGTGGTACAACTTGGCCATCTACTAATGCGTGAGTGGCAATTTGAAGGATATTGTCAATAGCTCCCTTTGTGTGGACCCTATATCCATTTCCTTCTTCATTTAAAGTAGACATTAATTTTCTGTCAGAGTCGAAAGGTTTTTCCCCAACTCTTTTATATTTTTGATTCAAATCATTTTTTGTCATATTGTGCCTATTACCTAGGACAATTAATGCTACTTCTGTTGGATCACCAGTGCCTTGACCATTTTCATAAGTTGCATCAGAACATAATACAAAAGATTTGATAAGTTCGTTCTCATCATCAGAACCTTTAAAGCCTGCTCCTTCTGCTGGCACATCTTTTAGGTGATTCATGACATAGTGTTTTACTACTGTCATCTTGTTTTGTGTTAAAGTACCTGTTTTATCTGAACAAATTACATTTACAGAACCAAGTGTCTCAACGGCTGGAAGTTTTCTAACAATAGCGTTGATTTTAGACATTTTGGTTACACCAATCGATAATACAATAGCTACAATAGCAGCTAAACCTTCTGGTATAGCAGCAACAGCTAAACTAATAGCCGTTAGGAACATATCAAATAACTCTCTACCTTGAATCAATGCGACAATGAATATGACTGCACATATCCCAATACATATAAACCCAAGGACTTTACCCAATTCGTCAAGCCTTCTTTGAAGAGGAGTCATTTCATCTACATCTTCATCTAATGCTTTGGCAATACTACCCATTTCTGTTTCCATGCCCGTTCCAACTACAACACCTTCTCCCCTACCATAAGTAGAAAGAGTAGACATAAAGAGCATATTAGATCTGTCACCAATTGGAGTCTTTGGATCTTCAAATATTGTATTTGAATCCTTATCTGTTGGAACAGACTCACCTGTTAAGGCGGACTCTTCAATTTGCAAGTTTACACTCTCAACGAGACGAATATCAGCTGGTATAAACCGACCTGCATCAATTACTACGATGTCTCCGGGCACAACGTGTTCCGAATTGATTTCCTTAATCTCTCCATCACGCTTTACTAAAGTTCTAGGTGTAGTCATCTGCTGTAATGCCTCTATAGCCTTTTCAGCCTTTGATTCTTGAATGAGACCTACAAATGCATTGATTAAAACAACCAAAATGATGATAATTGCATCTACGTATTCGCCGATAACTAATGTTATAACAGCTGCAGCTAATAACACGTAAATCAACATATCGTTTAGCTGTGCTAAAAATAATGAAAGTAAGCTTTTTTTAGGTTTTGCTTTAAGCTTATTTTCACCGTACTTCTCCAGTCTCTTTTGAGCTTCTTGGTTGCTAAGTCCAGTTGCAGGATTAACATCCAACTCTTTTAAGACTTCTTTACTGGATTTTGAAAACCACATGTTTTTGACACCTCTCTGATTTTTTATTTATCTAAGGATATATAATACCCATAATAGCAAGATGTAATAATGAGTTCAAGAAAACTTTATGCCATAGAAAGTAAATTTTCTTTACGACAAATAGTATTCCCCACTTTTTTGGCAATCTAGTAAGTTAAGCGAGAAAAGGCGCTTTGCAAGTTTTTCGCACTTACGCGATAAAAAAAAGACTTTTAACACAATTCTTAAGAATCGTATTAAAAGTCTCGTTACCTAAATGGACACATAGCCAAGTTAAATTTATTTAACCAGTAATTGTTGACTATGCATTTAAAACTACTCCCTTTTAACGTGCTTATATCATTATTTTACCATATGAATTAAATACCAGTCAATAATTTTATGAAATCCTCTCACGGTAATCCCATGAAGGATTACTTTTTTTAACATTTTGAGTCCCACTTTAAATTGCTACATTTCAGTGTTGCCTTACTCTTTATTATACCTGCATAGAAACTGCTTCGTTCTCTCTTCTTTAGGATTGCTAAAGACTTCCTGAGGGGTGCCCTGTTCCACAATTACACCAGCATCCATAAAGATAACGCGGTCTGCCACATCCCGAGCAAAATCCATTTCATGGGTCACAATGATCATTGTCGTATTGCGGTCTGCCAAATTCCTAATAACCTTCAATACTTCCCCTGTGAGCTCCGGGTCTAAGGCAGAGGTAGGTTCGTCAAAACACAAAATGTCTGGATTTAGCGCTAGGGCGCGAGCAATAGCCACCCGCTGTTGCTGTCCACCGGATATCATATGTGGATAATAATCCAGCTTATCCGACAGGCCAACTTGGGATAAAAGCATTTTACCCCGATCCTGAATCTCATTCAAGATCGTTTTTTTCTCCTGTTTAAAGCTTGGACGCTCTTGAGCCAACAGTTCCGCTGCCAATGTAACATTTTTTAGGACTGTGTATTGAGGAAATAGGTTAAAGTTTTGAAAAACCAATCCAAAATGTAATCGCTTTTTTCGCACTTCACTATCTCTTTGAGTAACAGGATCCATTGCGTCAAAAATCACCTTATTATTTACAGAGATGCTTCCATTATCAGGCCTTTCTAGGAAGTTAAGGCACCTGAGCAAGGTGGTCTTTCCACTTCCAGAAGAACCTATAATTGCAATTGATTCTCCCTTTTCTAAGGAAAAATCAATCTTCTGCAAAACTTGCAAGCTTTCAAAGCGTTTTTCAATATTTTTTACTTCTAAAATTGACATTCCAATTTCCTCCTTTTATCAACGGAAATAGCTCAGTTTCTTCTCTAGCCAATCAAGTAGTATGGTTAATGCCCCCACAAATACAAGAAAGTAAATCCCTGTGGCAAAAAGAGGCCAAATAAGTCCTTTACTGCTGTATTCTCCGGCCATCATAATGATCTCTTTATTGGCAATAATACGGGCCAGGGACGTATCCTTCACTAAGGTAATAATCTCGTTACCCACAGGAGGAAGTATACGCTTTACCACTTGAAGCAATGTTACCTTGAAAAATATCTGACTCTTTGTCATGCCCAAGACCTCACCAGCTTCGTATTGGCCCTTAGGTATTCCTTCAATACCGCCTCGATAAATTTCTGAAAGATAACAGGCATAGTTGATAACAAAGGCAACAGTTGCTGCTACAAAACGCCCAGACTCACCATTTGGCCATGTAAAAGACATGTCCAAAAGTCCCGGTCCATAAAAAATTATGATAAGCTGTAGCATCAATGGAGTTCCACGGATTATCCATACAAATGTTCGCACAAGCCAACGAAGGGGACGAAAACGGCTCATGGATCCAAAAGCAATTAACAGGCCTAAGGGTAGTGAGAACAAAAGGGTTATTATAAATATCTTACAATTAAGCAAAAAGCTATCTGATAGCCGACCAACAATTACATAAATCTGATCCATATTTCTTTCACCTCAATTAAAAAAGCAGGGGGACAGAGGTTTACCCTCTGTCCCTCGCTTCATTTCATATGTATTATAGTCTATTGTGCTAGATCTAGTCCATACTTTTCAGCTAATTTAGCCATGGTCCCGTCTGCAACAAGTTCGTCAAAAATCTTGTTCACTTCCTCACTAATATCAGAACCTTTGCGGAATGCAACCCCATAATTCTCTTCTGCCAATTTATCTACAATGGTAATGTCCTTATAGTTGGTACCTTCGCCTGTCATGGTATTTGCCAGTGTTAAGTCTAAGACAGCAGCGTCAGCAGTCCCGGCTTTTACTTCCATAAGGGCCTCAGTCTGCAATGTCTTAGGAATATAACTTGCTTGCTTTAAGTTGTCATCTCCCTGAATGGTGGTTTCACCGGCAGAACCTTGCTCAGCAGCTATATTCTTGCCAATTAAGGACGAAGTGTCTTCATATTCAGTACCTTCTTTTACCACAACCACTTGGGCATTTTTTATATAAGGTTGGGTAACTTCCATCGTTGCCTTACGCTCGTCGCTGATTGTTAGGCCGTTCCAGATGCAGTCAATGGACTTTGCATTCAGTTCCACTTCCTTGGTATCCCAGTTGATCTCAACAAATTGAGGTTCAAGGCCAAGTTTTTCAGAAACCAAAGTAGCTAGCTCTGTGTCAAAGCCTGTAAAAGTACCACTTTCATCGGTATAATTCATGGGAGCGTAATCAGTGTAGCCGATGATAAGCTTACCATTTCCTTCCACATAAGCTAAATCACTTTCATCCTGGGACTGATCATCTGTTTCATTATTTCCTGTGCTACCACATGCAGCCAACCCTACAACCATCGTCAGCAATAAAAATAAAGCTATTAATTTTTTCACTATTAATCCTCCTCGTTTAATAATTTTATACTATTTCAGTTAAATATTCTTTTAATATTATACTCACTTTATCAGAATAAAGCAAGTGTTTATTCTACATAGTCTATAATCCCATGAACCTATTCCATATCAGTCCCTTAGGGATTGTCTTAGGAAAGAAGGTAGAAAAAATATGGTATTTCTAAAACATGGGCAAACGATTGGTCTCGCTTAGGGAAAGGGGATCCTTAAGAAGTTTTTCTGTTTGAGCCTAGCGAGTATAAAAATTTAAGTTTCCTTTGAATGCAATAATAATCCACCTTCCTTCAAAATTCCGTTTGACACTAGTTTTATCTGGTGCTATATTATTAAAAACGACATGAATGTTAAATCATTTCACAAATTAATGTTCGTAGTTTTAATTTGTTGCATATTATAAATGGAGGGGAACACTACATGAATAGCAAACAGTACGTACAATCTGTCTATGAGCAAGTGGAAAAAAGAAATTCAGGCGAAGTAGAATTTCTTGATGCAGTAAAAGAAGTTTTTAATTCTTTAGTTCCTGTTTTTGAAAAAAATCGGAAATTTATGGAAGCTGGATTACTAGAGAGAATTGTTGAGCCAGAAAGAGTTATTTATTTTCGAGTACCTTGGGTAGACGACAATGGTAAGGTGCAAGTAAATAGAGGCTTTAGAGTTCAATTTAATTCTGCTCTTGGACCATACAAAGGCGGTTTAAGATTTCACCCATCTGTAAATCAAAGCATTATTAAATTTTTAGGTTTCGAACAAACTTTCAAAAATTCTTTAACAGGTCTTCCAATGGGTGGCGGCAAAGGTGGTTCTGACTTTGATCCTAAGGGAAAATCCGATAATGAAGTAATGAGATTCTGCCAATCCTTTATGGCTGAATTACAAAAACATATCAGCGCAGATTTAGATGTTCCTGCTGGAGATATCGGCGTTGGCGCTAGAGAAATAGGCTACTTATTTGGATATTACAATAAAATCAAAAACGTTCGTGAACAAGGTGTTTTAACAGGTAAAGGTCTGAGCTACGGTGGTAGCCTTGGAAGAACTCAAGCTACAGGATACGGTTTAATTTACTTTGCACAAGAAATGTTAAAACATGCAAATGAAAGTTTTAAAGGAAAGACAGTAGTTGTATCTGGTTCTGGAAATGTAGCGATTTACGCTATGGAAAAAGCTATGGAATTAGGTGCTAAGGTCATCGCTTGTTCTGATTCTAATGGATATATTGTAGACGAAAATGGTATCCAATTAGATCTAGTAAAAGAATTAAAAGAAGTGAAAAGAGCTCGAATCAAAGAATATGTAGATGCAGTACCAAGTGCTAAATATGTAGAAGGTTGCAAAGATATATGGAATGAAAAATGCGACATTGCCTTACCTTGTGCAACACAAGGCGAAATCAATGTAGAAGCTGCAAATACTCTTATCAATAATGGCGTAATTGCAGTTTGCGAAGGAGCTAATATGCCTTGTTCACTTGATGCAATAGAAGTATTTATTAAAAACAATATCTTATTCTCACCAGGAAAAGCATCAAATGCTGGTGGCGTAGCTTGCTCAGCCCTTGAAATGTCACAAAACAGCATGCGCTACTCATGGACTGTTGAAGAGGTAAATGAAAAATTACAACAAATTATGGTAGATATTTTTAAAAATGCAAAAAAAGCGGCTATAGAATACGGTGCAGAAAACGAAAATCTAGTAGTAGGTGCTAATATAGCAGGTTTCTTAAAAGTAGCCGAAGCTATGATGGCTCACGGAATTGTTTGATATGTAATTTAATTTATCATGAAAAGTCTTGGGATTTGTCCTAGGACTTTTTCTTTTTGCGCAAATGCGTAGGTTGGTCGGTTGGTTCGTTGGACGGTTGGACGGGAAAGGCGGAAAGCGGAAAGCGGAAATTTAGGTCACCAATGGTGACCGTAATTCGGAACGGTGGAACACCGTTCGCTACATATCGCCAAGGGCGATTTATGGTCTTGCTGACCACCTGACCACCTGACCACCTTACCACCTTAAAAGACATTTTTCCTATGAATAATTTATCTCTACAAGTGAGATACTATCAAATGAAAAATACGGCAAAAGTGGTGTAAAATGTATCGAATTAATAGACTATTTAATCCAGAAATATTTCAAGGTCAGTACAAGAAAAAAAATTATTTTGAAGGTTGGTACTTTAAGCTTATTAACGGGAACCAAAAGTCGATCCTATCCATTATCCCTGGCATTGCTATTAATAAAAACGGTGAAAAAGAAGCTTTTATTCAAGCCATTGATGGCATAATAGGGCAGTCTCACTACATCCCTTTTGATTATGACGATTTTAAGTACAATAGTGAGAGATTCCAAGTTATTATTGGGGATAATTACTTTTCAAAAGATCGAATGATACTGAATTTAGAAAACGATAATTTCATCTGTATAGGAGAATTACATTTTCTCAATCCTATCCCCTACCCTAAAACCAGATTCTGCCCAGGCATAATGGGTCCCTTTTCCTTTGTTCCTCTTATGGAATGTTATCACGGGGTTGTAAATATTAGCCACAATATTCAGGGACAAATGGTATATCAGAAGAAGATAGTAAATTTTGATAATGGCTATGGTTATATTGAAAAAGATTGGGGCAAATCCTTTCCCGAATCTTGGATCTGGGTACAATGTAATCATTTTACAAAAGAAAATGTGTCTTTTATGTTTTCTATAGCAAAAATCCCATGGTTTGGCAGCTTCTTTATAGGCTTTATTAGCTTTCTCAGAATTGGGGACAAACACTATACTTTTGCAACTTATACAAGTTGCAAAATAAAACATCTTAATCTTAA
The DNA here is from genome assembly GCF_003317055.1 of Alkalibaculum bacchi. Taxonomy (NCBI): domain Bacteria; kingdom Bacillati; phylum Bacillota; class Clostridia; order Eubacteriales; family Eubacteriaceae; genus Alkalibaculum; species Alkalibaculum bacchi. Next base: position 101,788 of record NZ_QNRX01000008.1, on the reverse strand, counting down.
GGATCATCTTATATCCATCACTTTGAAAAATAGCAAACATGAGCTCAAGGTTCAAGTAGAAATATCCAATAATGTGGGAGAACTGATGGCTCCAAAAGTTGGATCTATGGACCGAAAAATTGAAGAGACCATTAACTCTAAAGTCTCAATCACTTTGTTAGATAATAAAAACAACATCATTTTTAAGGATACAGGACACCATGGAGGAACCGAGCTATCTGGACCATATAAAAAGCTGTTAGTCCCTAATCATTAGTCCTCAGTCACTAACATGAAGGTATTGCTTTAAAGTCAACATTTATACTAATTAAGATGTAAGATCTATTGAAAGGAAGTATTACATGGTTGATAAAGATAATTTATTTCACGAGGAAGCAAATTCTTATTGGATTTCTTCTACAGAAGAAACCCATCATAAACCATTAGAAGAAGACTTAGAAGTTGATGTCGCTATTGTCGGCGGCGGAATGGTGGGCATTGTAACAGCTTATCTCCTGCAAAAAAGTGGATTTAAAGTAGCAATCTTTGAAAAGAACAGAATTGCTACAGGGGCTTCTGGTCATACCACTGCAAAAATCACTTCTCAGCACGGCCTTATTTATCATAATATGATCATCAATAATGACCTTGAAATAGCTACACAATACGCTAATTCTAATCAATGGGCAGTCTCTTTTATAGAAGACACTATTAAAGAATTAAAGATTGACTGTGATTACTCAAAAGAAAATGCCTACATCTATACTTGTGATTCTAAATATCTACCAAAAATCAAAGATGAAGTAGAGGCTGCTAAAAGGGCTGGTATTGATGCTAGTTTTGAAGAGGAATCACTTCTTCCCCTCCCTATTTTAGGTGCTGTTAAATTTTCCAATCAAGGACAATTTCACCCTAGAAAATACCTACTTTTTCTTGCAGAGCATGTTCAAAAGGAAGGTGCCCTCATCTTTGAAGGGACGCAAATTGATGATATCGACAGAGGTAGCCCCTGTACTTTAAATACTAAAGGCGGAAACATTATTCGAGCAAATAAGGTAGTAGTCGCTTGCCACTATCCTTTTACGAATAATATTGGCTTTTATTTTACTAGAATGGTCCCTCAGCGATCTTATGTTCTTGGAGTAAAAATAAAAGAAGAACTTCCTACTGGCATGTACATTAGCGCTGAAAGTCCTACTAGATCTATTAGAAACCAAATCAGCAAAGAGGAAGCTTTGCTCTTAATTGGCGGCGATAGCCATCAAACGGCCCATGGTGAACAAGAAAAAGCTCACTATGTTAATCTATATGATTTTGTCAAAGATCTATATACTGTAGAGGGTATTCCCTATAGATGGTCTACTCAGGATTTGATGACACCTGATGATATTCCCTATATTGGAAAAATTACTAGCTATACAGACCATGTATACATTGCAACTGGCTTTAAGAAATGGGGTATGACTACATCTCATGTGGCTGCAAAAGTGATTTCAGATTTAATTGCAAATAATGAAAGTCAATGGGAGAATTTATATAAACCTTACCGAAATTTAAGCAGCAAATCCATACTCAAATTAGTAGTTGATAATATACAAGTAGCGAAGGACTTAATCAAAGGAAAATTAGAAGACGTAACAAAAGAACTACCTACGGAACCTGGTAAAGGACATACTGTAGAAATAGATGGTGAAAAAATAGGTGCCTATATGGATAAGGATGGAAAAATATATCTAGTTGATACAACTTGTACTCATTTAGGCTGTGAGTTAAAGTGGAATAGCGCTGAAAAAACATGGGACTGCCCCTGCCACGGCTCCCGCTTTGATTACAAGGGAAATATTTTAGACGGGCCGGCGCTGGATAAATTGGAGTGTAAATTGGAATAAGGTGGTCAGGTGGTCAGCAAAACCTTTTTCTCGCCTTTAGGCGAGTTAGGTTTTCCCGTCCAACCGTCCAACCTATCTTCCATACAACAGCGTCAAATCTGCTATTTTGTCCGCTAGCTCTTGGCTTAGATCTTCTTTTTTCATTCTCCAAGTCCAGTTATCACCTATAGTAGAAGGTGTATTCATTCTAGCGTTCTCGTCTAAGCCTAAGAAGTCTTGCATCTGAGCTATTGCTAGGTAAGCAGTGGAACTCCAGGCGTTTCTTATAATGCTCCAATGAACTTCTTCATCACCACACTGATGCAGGTATTTTAAAGCGTATTTTTTTTCTTCATGCGGAGCTTGGTTATACCATCCTTTTACTGGAAAATTGTCATGAGTTCCTGTATAGGCTATACAGTGTCTATTAAAATTATGTGGCAAATGATGATTGTCTTTATCAGAATTAAAGGCAAATTGAAGGACTTTCATCCCTGGATAGCCTGTATCTTGGAGCAGTTTTTTTAATTCTTCTGAATATACGCCTAAATCCTCTGCAATAATATCTAGTTCACCTAACGTGTCTTTAATCTGATTGAAAAATTTAATGCCGGGTCCCTTTACCCATCTTCCGTGAGCTGCATCTTTAGACCCGTACTTCACTTCCCAATAGGCTTCAAAACCTCTAAAGTGATCTATGCGAACAGTATCATACAAAGTAAAGCACTGTTTTATCCTTTCAACCCACCAAGAGTATCCATCCTGTTCCATTACATTCCAATTGTAGATAGGATTGCCCCAAAACTGACCCGTTGTTGAAAAGGCATCTGGAGGACAGCCTGAAACGGTTATTGGAAGCAAATCCTTATCTAAACAAAAAAGTTCAGGATTCGCCCATACATCTGCACTATCTCCCGCCACATAAATAGGAAGATCTCCAATGATTTTGATACCGTGTTCGTTCGCATATTTTTTTAAAGCAAACCATTGTTTAAAAAAGTGATACTGTATAAAGATCCAGAACTCTATTTCCACTTTATTATTCTTTTCAAAATTCTTTAATACATCAGAGTACAAAACTTTATAATTGCTTTCCCAATTTTGCCAAGGTTCGTTTTGATGTTTATCTTTTAAAGACATATAAAGAGCAAAATGGCGTAACCAAGAAGACTGTTCTTTATAAAAAGAACTTAAAGCCTCTTGTAAATCTTCTTTTCCGTTCATATAGGCTTGCCTAAGTAAGTTCATCTTTGCTTGATGTAAATAATAATAATCTACCGGACCCTCCTTTGATAAGTTGCTACTATTTACATCTTCATTACTGAGATAATGTGCTCTTATTAATTCATCAAGATCTATAAAATACGGATTGCCTGCAAAGGCTGAAAAGCTTGAATAAGGACAGTTTCCATAGCCTGTTATTCCAAAGGGGAGCACCTGCCAATATTTTTGCTTAGCTTTAGATAGGAAATCCACGAAATCATAAGCAGTTCTCCCAAAATCACCTATTCCGTACTCCCCGGGTAAGGAAGATATATGTAATAGTATTCCACTAGATCTTTCACGCATATTTACTCCTCCTATATATACTGTGTCTTATTATTATATGTAATGAGTATTAAGATTAGCCTCTGAAACAAGAAAGTTACTTTGGCACTTTAGCCATTAGCGATCAAACCACCAGCAACCAGCGCTCTAGGGTCAGGTTTTCGGGTCTAAGATCCTTCCCTTGCTCTCAGGATGACTTAAGCAAGAGCTTGGGTCAAAAGTAGAACTTTCCTTCATAAAAAAAGGAAGTGCTCTATAGCACTTCCTTGTATTTATACTATTTTATTCAGCAGGTTCCCATTTACAGCGAATAGGTGAGACGATTGCGTTTTCCTTCTTTAGCTCTTTAAATGCCTTATCAATTTCCTTTCGGTCTAGACCAGTTAGTTTTTCAACTTCTCCAGCACTTATTGGCTTTCCTGCCTCTTTCATTGCTTTTAAAATATCTTCTTTAATACTCATTTAATCACCTCTGTCCGTTTTATCTATAGTATTTCATAAATACTCATATATGGTATACCCTATAATTTTGATTTTAAACTCACATAGCTTGGCTGTCATCATCTTCTAATTGATCAATATATTTTGTATACTCTTTAAAGGCCGTAGGAATGGAGTACTTTTCCTCAATATCTTTTTTGTTTGCCCATGTAAAGTCATTGCCCTTTTGCAAGGCTTCTACTTTTATATAGTAAGCTTTCATATGCCATTCAATGTGGCTAAATAAATGTTTTGAATTATTAAGTTCTACAACGGAGCCTGTTAAAAGTCCCCAAGATTTTATTAACTGTTTTATCTCTTTTTCAGATATAAAACCATCTACATTGGGATATTCCCATAGTTTTGATAGAAGACCCTTATTTGACCTTTTTCTTAAGGCAAATTGATCTAAATACTTTAAAACGAAAATGGTTTTTTCTTCTACCTTTCGCTTCTTTTTTGCAGTTTTTACAGGTAAGGTATGGGCAATTCCCTGATTATAGCCTTCACACAGAGTAGAAAGAGGGCAAATAATGCATTTAGGTGCTCCATTTGGAATGCAAACTGTTGCGCCTAAATCCATTAAAGCTTGATTAAAATCTCCAGCCCGATTTTCTGATAATACTTCTCTAACCATTTGTTCTATATCTACATTTACCTTCTTATCTTTTATATCTCCAGTATTCGCAGTAATTCTAGAGACAATTCTAAGGACATTACCGTCAATCGCAGGCTCTTTTTGTCCAAAGGCAATAGAGGCGATAGCCCCCGATGTATAAGGACCTATACCAGGCAAAGATTGCAAATCCTTTTTATCTGAGGGCATCTGACCATTATGCTCTTCTAAAAGAATTTGTGCAGCTTTCTTCAAATTTTTAGCACGACTATAATAGCCTAATCCCTCCCAAAGCTTGAGCAATTTGTCTTCAGAGATATTTGCTAAAGCAAAAATACTAGGAACAGCCTCCATAAATCTCAGAAAATAAGGTATTACTGTATCCACTCGAGTCTGCTGTAACATAATCTCAGATATCCATACCTTATAAGCAGAAGGATCTTCTCTCCATGGGAGTATGCGGCGATTTTCATCGTACCAATCTAGTAATTTATTTTGAAATTCGTATATATAGCCTTTATTCATGTCTATTCCCTTCTAGTCGTATCTTATACCAAGACTTTGCTTACTTTATCCTATATCATTAAAAAATAGAGTCAAAGTTTCCTTTTAACATATCGAATAAGTAAAACAACTAAATAAATAACAAGCACTAGTAATGCCAGATTTATAATTTGAAATATAAATCTTAAAATTTCGAATTGTATCATACCTTTTCATCACCTATCAGCAACGGAATTGAGCATCAAGAGGTTCTTAACTTTATACGGAGTTTCCCTATAAGAAATTTCTACTACATATAGGTTATGGGAATCAAGTTTACAAAAGTATATGACCATGTAAACCATAAATCCCAAAAGAGATTTACACATTAATCTTTAGCTGTAGCTTCTAAATGCTGGTTATAATTATCGAATAAAATTCATAAAAGTCTTTCTTTCCATCTCTGGTGTAGCTACTACTCCCTTGCCATTTTCCATTAATTTTAATATCCAAGCCATATTTTTTCCAAGTATTCTCATAATCTGAACGCCTTCTTCATCTTTTACGCTTTCACCTGGTCTTGTTCCATGAAGGATGTTCCAATAATTAGACGTAGGGATAACCATTTCTGAGTAAGTTAAATAGTGATTCAGTTGATCTAAGGATGCACTTCCTCCTGATCGTCTTACAGCTACTAATGCAGCTCCTACTTTATGTCTAAATAAACTATCGTTATTACCTCCTACGTAGAAAGCTCTGTCTAGGAAGGATTTCATAGTACCTCCAATTCCAGAGAAATGAACTGGTGCTCCTAATACAATACCGTCTGCATCCTTGATCTTTTGAATCCATTCGTTGACTTCATCACCAGGAAGTACACATTTTTCGTCCCTATTTTTTGCACAGCCATTACAAGCAGTACATCCGCGTATTTCCTTGCTGCCAACTTGAATAATCTCTGTTTCAATGTCTTCTTTTTCTAATTCATCACATATTATTCGTATTCCTTGATAAGTATTTCCTTCTTTTCTAGGACTTCCGTTAAAAGCAACTACTTTCATTTTCTTTCCTCCAATATGTGTTTTTTCTCAATAGATTTATTATAACATATCATAAGCTATTGGAGAATTTATGAGTTTTTGATTTTAAAAAATAATGGTTAAAAAATTACAAGTTCATATAGTCAATAGGTAAGTTCAAAAGTTTCCGCTTCCACATTCAACTTTCAGCAATTTACATAAAAAACTAATTTTATTCAACAAAGCCAATAAACTTTAATAGAATAGATTAAAGTTATTAAAAGGCGGTGTTAAAATGAAAGATCCATCGTTGAAGTACTTCGACTTGTTGAATAAAGCTTATGACTACGATTCATTTAGGAAAGCTTTTAAGAGATTTTTATTAGAAAATGAAAGGGGTGCTATTTATTATTTAAACGACAAGAGATTGTATTTTCCTACTCTATATTTTGTCAAAAAAGAAGTAGAATCTTTAAATACACTAGGAAATCTAAATCTTAGAAATCGCATTGCCCTAAATTTGTGCTCTGTCATTAAAGGGGATATGAAATTTAAAGAAATTAGCGACAAATACAATAGCAAAAGAATTCACGATACCCTTATATGGATGTTTGACAGTGGCGTTTATGCTGACGGTTTAAACGACGAATTCGATGAAATATTAGATGGTACTGTTGGCATGCTTATATGCTTTATGAAGGATCATTCTATATTACCTTCTGTAATTGACCTTATGTTTAATCGCTATGAAAAGGGCTGTTTTATACACGATCTATCCTGGTACCTTCTTCAGTCTAAAGATCCGAGCCTTTTAGGGCTAATAACAAATCGATTAAAATTATCTAATGAAAAATCGATTCAACTAGCCTGTAAATTATTACATATTGATGGGGATATAAACAGTTTTCAAGACAATAAAGAAGTAAATATACAACAAACGTATAGTTGGGTAAATGAAAATATGCCTTATATTTATTTTTCAGGGGAAAGTTTTCAGCTTAGCAGTGAGCCAAATATCTTTAAAGTTCATTTAGAAGGAAAGTACTTAAATAAAAAAGTATCTCCCGATACAGGAGAGTTCTTAAAGCCTTTAAAATTTTTTGAAAAAGATGCACTAAAGTATTTTAGACAATCGAGCCTTGAAAAAAAAGAGCAATTATCAGAGTACTCCTATAAATTAAAAAAGCAAAACCATAAGTTGTGGCGTCAATGGATTAAAAACGATTTGTCTTCACAGATAGCCCTAATGAACAAGGATTGGGAGGGCTAGATATGATTAAGATTGATAATACTCCTATAGATGTAAATGAATACTTAAAAAAGTATCCTGTACATAGCATAGAAAGAGAAACTGTACGAATTATGTCAGCTAGCTCTAGCTCGTACAATTATGCTGATATAGGACAATTAGATTTTGAGTTGTTACTAAGAAGAGAAATTGTAAACTCAGCGAAAGCTCTTAACCAAAGTGGTTTACACTTTAAAGTCTTTAGGCAATCTATATGTAATGAAAAATACTGGAATCGAAAGAGAGATGGAGGCTTTGAATTAAAGGATGATGTTTCTGCTGCAGAGGCTATCAACGATATTTATACCAATGGTTCAAAATATGGAACAGAGTGTGCTACAGCAATGCTCATAGTATATTATAAAGCTTTGTTAAATGTTTTTTCTAAGGAAAGATTTGATAGTATGTTCAAAAATATATATTTGATGAATTGGTCTAGGATTGGTTGGAAACTAAAAGAAGTGGGCTCTGTTCATAAAGTAGCAGATTTCTTGCCAGGTGATCGGCTCTATTTTGATAATCCTGAAGTCAGCCCACTCACTCCCTATTTACAAGGAGAAAATGTCATTGACCTAAGCGGTGGTAAATATTACGGTCACGGAATAGGCATCTATTCTGCAGATGCTTTTATAAACATGTTGAATTCTAATAGGAAAGAAGGAGCCACAAAGTCAGCCTACTTAATGGACGTGGCAGGACGACCAAATTTTAAGAGTTTAGCTAAAGACTACTCAAGTTCTACTTTGTAAGTTCTAAGTTTTATGTGAAATCAGGTGGTCAAGTGGTCAGGTGGTCAGGAAAACCAAACTCGCCTAAAGGCGAGACGGTCTCCCTTTCAGCTTTCCGCTAATATGTTTTTCATAATCCACTGCAATAAAATAAAAACCTCATTTGTAAACAGCAGCATCTCAAAAACAAAGAGCTATTTCCTTGGAAATAGCTCTTATTTTTATAGCGAAAAGTTTTAATAAGATCTTAGCAACTATATACTGTTTATTGTTCCATATTCATTGTCCACTGGGACGTACGTCGCATATTTGACCCTACAGGAATACCCTAATGCTAGTGACTAAACACTAAGGACTGGTGACTAAAATGCCACAGGTGCTTTAGTCATCGTCTTCATCGTCATCGTTTTCTGTTTCTTTTATATAATCACTCAGCACAATTCGTACTCTTTGTATTCTTTTGTCTTCTACTACTTCTATAAAAAAGTCTATTTCTCTGCCTTCTGCATCCTCATAAGAGACTTCAATTTTCTCGCCATCTTTAGGAATATATCCTATTATAGAAATCAATAATCCTCCTAAAGTGTCGTAGTCCTCAGAAGATTCATCAATATCTATTTGAAGCTTACTGTTTAACTCCTTAACAGAAGTAGTCCCCTTAGCAACGAAATTAAAAGCGTCAATTTTCTTTATATCAGGTTCATCGTGATCGTATTCGTCATCGATATCTCCCATAATTTCTTCGATTAAGTCTTCCATTGTTACAATACCAGAAAATCCACCATATTCATCAATTAATACAGCCATATGATTTCTAGTATTTTGAAGCTCTGTAAATAAATCATCAATATTTTTTCGTTCTGGTATAAAGTAAGCAGGACGTGCTATCTTACGTATATCTACATTTTCAAAGCCAACTTTATAGGACTCTAATAAAAAATCTTTTATGTAGAGTATACCAATAATATTATCTACATCTCCTTCGAAAACAGGGATTCTAGAATACTTTAACTGAAGCATCTCCTTAAGGTATTCTTCAATAGGGTCTTCTACGTCAATCATAAAGACCTCTGTTCGTGCAGTCATAATCTCCTCAGCTAACTTATCATCAAAACCAATAACACTATCAATCATTTCTCTTTCAGTAGGGTTTATAATCCCCTGCTCTTGGCCCACTTCTACAATTGATCGAATTTCCTCTAGTGTTACTTTTTCTTCTACACCCTCAAGGCTAATTCCAGCAATTCGCAGTATTCCATTAGTGGAAAAAGATAGAAAAGATACAAAAGGTCTCATGACTTTTGAAACAATGCTGACTATTCCAACAGCTTTCATCGCAAAACTCTCAGCATTCTGAAGGGCAACTCTCTTAGGTACTAATTCTCCAAAAACTAATGTGAAATAGGCTAGTATTAATGTTATTCCAATAAATGCGATATCTTTTCCAAAAGGTATTCCATAACTAGTTAAAAACTTCCCTAAGTCATTTGAAATACCTACCGCAGCTGATCCAGAAGATAAAAATCCTGCAAAGGTGATTCCTACCTGTATGGTAGATAAAAATCTTGAAGGTTCTTTTAAGAGTTTTAATAATTGCTTGGCCTTTTTGTTTCCTTCCTCTGCCTCAATAGCAAGTTTCTTCTTATCTACAGAAACCATTGCCATTTCAGAAGCTGCGAAAAAAGCATTGATTGAAGTTAAAATAACTATTAATACTAACTGGGGTATAATCGACCCACCTGAGTCTGGTTCCATTTAGTTCCTCCTCGTAAAATTATGTTTATTTATTTAATATTACCATAATTTACTTAAAAATTATACATATAATAAATAAGTAAACCCAAATTTATTTATCTATTATTAGCTCATATGGTCTACATTATTTATTCTACAAAGTTCTACTATAAAAAAATTCTCCACACTACTTATTATACTACTTTTTTTTAAATATAAAAGAGGCGAGACTTAAATTGTCTTGCCTCTAGATTTTAAACTAAGCTTTGTAGATATTCGTCTATTGCCTTGGCTACTAATTTTGAGTAGTGTACTGCTTCTACTACTGTTTTAGCTCCTAATACAACATCTCCTGCTGCAAACACACCTTTTCTTGTGGTATTACCCTGTGCATCTGTAACTACTAAACCTGCCCTATTGGTGTCAATGCCCTCAGTAGTCGTAACAATTCGATTCCTAGGACCTTGGCTTACTGAAATAACAGTAGAGTCTGAGGGGAAAAATTTTCTTTTTCCAGGTATATCTAGTATTTTTTCTTCTTCATCTCTATGTACCTCTTCAAACCATACTCCTTCGTCAGTTATCTCAACAGGTTTAACATTGTACTCAAATTCTACACCTTCAATAGATGCATACTCTACTTCTCTAAGATTTGCAGAAGGCTGATTCCCTCTAGCAAATACTGTTACTTTTCTGGCTCCTTTTCGGATTGCCGTTCTAGCCACATCCATAGCAGCATTTCCAGCCCCAATGACATTTACACTATCACCTAATTGATACACATCAGGATTGGTCAAATAGTTAATAGCAAAATGTACATTCCCGAGAGTTTCCCCCTTTATTCCTAAAGTATGAGGTTTCCACACACCTGTACCAATAAAGACGGCTTTATACTCATCTCGAAATAAATCATCTACATCTATAACAGAACCTATTGCTGTATTGGGTCGTATCTTAATACCTAATGATATCATCTTATCATGGTAATTATCGATAATCTTCTTTGGCAATCGAAATTCAGGAATACCATATCTAAGAACTCCTCCAATATGATCTTTCGCTTCAAAAATCGTAACATCGTAGCCTTTTTGAGCTAATATAATGGAAATCGTGATTCCCGCTGGACCTGAACCAATAATTGCAACTTTAATTCCATTTTGAGGTGTGTCGGTTTTTTTAATTTTATCAAAATAGCTATCAGAAATATAATTTTCAATGCTGCTAATTTGAACAGGCATTCCCTTTTTATTTAATATACAATGTCCTTCGCACTGATGCTCATGATTGCATATTAAAGAACACACTAATGACATGGGATTATTTTTAAAGACCATATCTCCTGCCTTATTTATATCTTTATCTAAAAGAGCGGCAATCATTTGTGGAATAGGTGTATTAACAGGGCAACCTTCCCTACATAATGGCTTCTTACAATTAAGGCATCTTTTTGCCTCATGTACAACATGTAATGACATAATTAATTACCCTCCTATGTTCATTGTTTAATTATATTGTATACAGTATACCAATATTGTTTTGAGATGTAAATGGTAATTAAAATATTGTCAATACCTCTTAAAAATTTTTAATTTAAGAAACCATAAGAGCTGCCATAGCTGCACCAACTAAAGTCCCATTCTCTACTTTTTTTTGCTTTATATAAAAGCCTTTATTTTCTACATAAGTTTTTAAATAATAGTCGAATTTATTTTGAAATACAGGCGAACCGTAAAAGGTAGAGCCGTCTATAGTCAGACAAACAGGCTCGCATGGGTTTTTTCCCCTTCCTGTTTTTTTGAGTATAGCGTTTACATTCATTGCTAATAGCATAGCGCCTCGCTCTATTAATTCATCAATTAAAAGATAAATTTTAATTCGATCTTCATATGTCCCGTGTTTACTAATAGCTTGACCTAAACTCTTTTCATTAGAAAAAGGATTTAGGAGAAAATCAGATACATCCTTTGAAGATATACTAGGCACCTCTTCAATAATTTTTTTGGTAAAAAGGCCATCTTTACCTGCACGCATCAAGCTCTCAAAGACAAGGGGCCCCTGATAAGCTCCAGATATCATCTTCTCAAACAATTGATTTCCTGGATCATTTGACTTTTGATCTAAACTTTCATCTATAGCACCTCTAAATAGAGGACTATATCCCCCGGATTCAATATTTATCAAGGTATGACCTTCTTTTTTGCTAAGAAGTTTATCTTTTAATACATTCTTACTCTTTTCCATGTAGCAAGTATTGGTTCCTGTGCCAAGTATTAAACCTATAAAGGTATCATATTTATAGGTTTGAGAAACACCTATTCCGCTAAGTAATACAGCTGTTGTATCGTTTAATACTGCTACCTTTTTATTGCCTTCATATCCTCCTTGACATAAATAATAATTGAGGGTTTCTCCCAATATAGTAGATTCAATATCTGTAATTTTTAATTCTTTTGTCATAGACAAGACTTTGCCATCTGTATTAGAAAGTATTTCAACTGGATAAGAAAAACAAAAACCAATTTTATTGCTTTTGTTTATTATGGGCGAGATGTATTGGACAATGATTTTAAAAAATTCATCTCTAGAAATAACTTTATCTGCCCCTGGCATAGGATAGACCTGCAGATTCTCTACAAGGATTTTATCTTCTTGAATAGTAACTACTGCCCTTCTAAAATTCGTGCCACCTGCATCTAAAACAATAATAGGTTCTCCATAGGAAAAAGTAGAGAAAGGGTCTATATAAGTAGGTATCATCTTTAGTGAAGAGTCGCCACTTAAGCCTTTTATCATCTGACTTATAAATTGGGTAGTCTCTTTTTCAAAATCAATATCTTTATAGCTCATTTTATTCTCTTTTAAAAACTGAGACACTTCTTCTCTTATTTTCTCGATATTCATTTGAAACTCCCTCCTGTTTAACAATAGTTAAACGGTTGTTCAGCTCCTGTTTAACTTTACATTTTTTCGCTTTCCACTTTCAGCTTTCCAGTATCGCCATCTAACTTTGTGCCTCAATACTTCTGCTTACAACATATTTTTTAGCGCTTCTCTTAGCTGCTCAAAAGCTTGTTCTAAAATAGATCTTGGGCAAGCTATGTTTACTCTTTGAAAGTTTTCTCCGTCTTTTCCAAACATGGTTCCACCATCTAGCCATAGTTTTGCTTTATTGACGATTAACTCCTCTAGTTCCTGTTCAGATAATCCTAAGTCTCTACAGTCTAACCAAACCAAATAAGTCCCTTCTGGTTCTACCAGCTTAATTTGAGGTAAATGTTCTGCTAAAAAGGATCTAATAAAAGACAAGTTTTCAGAAAGGTATTCTTTTAGCTCTTCTAACCACTCTCCACCATATTCATAGGCTGCTTGACAAGCAATAAGTCCCATAGTATTCAACTGGCTGTACCCTGTTCTATCAATTTCCTTTATAAATGCTCTTCTAATATCTTTATTGGCAATAAATATATTAGATACTTGTAAACCTGCTAGATTAAAGGTTTTGCTTGGTGCTGTGCAGATAATGGAGTTGTCTAAGTACTCTGGTTTTAGATTTGCAAATACATGATGCTTATGGTCTTTGTAAACAAAATCAGCATGAATTTCATCTGCAACGACAATAACATTGTGTTTTACACATATATCCCCAAGGTCAATAAGTTCTTCTTTGGTCCATACCCTACCTACAGGATTATGAGGGCTACACAGTATGAATAAGCGAACATTATTTTCTATAATCTTTTTTTCAAAATCTTCTAAATCCATATGATAGGATCCATTTTTATAGATTAATGAATTATTAATTAATTTACGATTATTAGCTTGGATGGATCCAGAAAATGGATAGTACACCGGTTGTTGAATAATTATTGCATCCCCTTCTTTTGTCAGAGCCCGAACAGCGGTAGAAATAGCATAAACTACTCCAGGGGTTTTTACTAGCCAATCTTTTTTAATCTCAAAGTTAAAGCGAGATAAATACCAATTATATAGTGTTTGAAAATACTCATTCTTCGTATCAGAATACCCAAATATACCATGTTCACTTGACTTTACTAATGCTTCAGCCACCGCTGGAGGTACTCTAAAGTCCATATCTGCTACCCATAATGGCAAGATATCCTCTGGCTTTCCTCTTTCTACTGCAAAATCGTATTTCAGGCTATTGGTATTTTTTCGATCGATAATTTCATCAAAATTATATGTCATTTTAATCCTCCTAACTAAAATCAAGAAAACAATCAATATTAAACGTATCTGTATAATATGTATTAAGTTTACCTTTAATCATTATCCTTGTCAATTTAAACTTCACACTCTATATTTTTTTATACATTAAGTATGAACATTTATACTTCATTATAATATTATATATTGAAGAATGACAAAAGAAATCTTTCGTACTTAGGTTCTGTATTAGAACCTAAAATTTTTTAGGAGGTTCATATAAATAATGAATAACAGACAAAAAGCTGCTTTAAATGATCTACAAGAAGCTATGAGAGCTAATCCAGGCGCTAATATGCAACAGTGTATGCAAGGAGTTTTAGGGACTTTGCAATCACTTGGCGACCTTAGATTCGCTATAGAATTTGAATGTGGCGGCTGCTGCAAAACTGTATCTGCAGAGCTAGAAGATGTAGATTTCTTTGATTTCTTTGATGGCGTACTCCTTATATTTGGAGATTTAAAACTTAAAGAATGCTGTGATAAAGGTTCAAAAAAAGATATACTCTTCATCATAATTCCACTAGACAAAATCAGTTCTTTTGAAATCTTTGAAAGGCCTTGTTATTGCCCAGTAGCTGAATAACAAAAGCCATCAGCAATCAGCACTTTGGGGCTAGATCCGCGGGTCATAAAATCTCGCTAATTACCCACATGGCTAATAGTGGCTATGTGAAAGCATATAGCTACCAAAAGTATCTTAGTAGCGGGACGTCAGATCGTCGTCCCCTACTTACTATATAAAAAAGCTCCAGGCCACATATTTAATGCTCCCTGAAGCTCTTTTTCAACTATTTAAGTTCAGCTTTTCTTTGTAAAAGCTACATCTTCAAAATTCCACTTTCCGTCGCAAAAAGTTCCGCATTCAGCTTTCTGCCTTCCAGTATCACACCATTAACTTAATCATATTATTTGTAAACTCAACAGGGTCCTCTATTGTCAAGCCTTCAATAAGTAATGCTTGATTGTACAATACCTTTGTATACAAATCTAATTTTTCTTTGTCCTTTTCAAAGGCATCCTTTATTTTAGCAAAGATATCGTGGTTACCGTTAATTTCAAGAACTTTTTCTGCTTTTATGCTTTGACCTGTTGGCATTGCATTTAAGGTTTTTTCCATCTCTATCGTTAAATCCCCTTCATTGGTCAAGCATACAGGGTGATTTTTTAGTCTTTTA
Organism: Alkalibaculum bacchi; assembly: GCF_003317055.1. Taxonomy (NCBI): domain Bacteria; kingdom Bacillati; phylum Bacillota; class Clostridia; order Eubacteriales; family Eubacteriaceae; genus Alkalibaculum; species Alkalibaculum bacchi. The sequence goes on along the minus strand of NZ_QNRX01000008.1, from coordinate 86,643 downwards.
GATATTTTCACTTCTTTTACTTGGTCTTTTAAGACTTCTTTCATGTATTCAAATAGATCTTTATTTTCTTCTTTTTCTTCTGTAGAAGTTGAGTCTTCTGTCTCAAAGCCTAAATCTTCAGAGGATACAGACTTAAACTCTTTTTCTTCATACACACTCACCATACGGATTGCAAATTCATCTACATCTTCTGTAAAGTATAGAATTTCATATCCCTTTTCTGCTACAATTTCTGTTTGTGGTAATTTGTCAATTCGTTCTATAGATTCTCCTGCTGCATAGTAAATGTATTTTTGATCCTCAGGCATCCTCTCAACATACTCTTTTAAAGTGACCATTTTCTTTTCTTTAGAAGAGTAGAACAAGATTAAATCCTGTATGTCCTCTTTATGTGAGCCATAATCGCTGTAAATTCCATATTTTAATTGTCTTCCAAAAGATTTGTAGAATTTCTCGTATTCTTCTCTAGAATTTTTTAGAATATTTATAAGTTCGTTTTTAATTTTGTTCTTAATGTTTTTAGCAATAAGTTTTAATTGTCTATCATGTTGCAATACTTCTCTTGAAATATTTAAGGTTAAATCGTCAGAATCTACTAGACCTTTTACAAAGCTAAAGTAATCAGGAAGAAGGTCTTCGCACTTTTCCATAATAAGTACACCACTTGAGTACAATTCTAAACCTTTCTTAAATTCTTTAGTATAATAATCAAAAGGTATGCTTTCTGGAATGTACAAAATTGCATTGTAGCTTACTGCACCGTCGACACTAATATGAATATGTTTAATTGGTTTATCAAAACCATAGTGTTTTTCATTGTAGAAGTTTTCATAATCTTCGTCTGTCAATTCATTTTTATTTTTTCTCCAAATTGGTACCATGCTATTAATCGTTTGTTCTTCTGTGTAATCCTCGTATTCTCCTTCTGCACCTTCCTTAGGTCTTGAACCTGTTATGTCCATTTTAATAGGATAACGAATAAAATCGGAATACCTCTTAATAATAGCTTTTAATCGATACTGCTCTAGATACTCATCGTAATTTTCATCTTCTGAATTTTCCTTTAGCTTTAAGGTAATTTCTGTGCCAACGTCGCCTTTCGTTGCTGGCTCAATGGAATAACCTTCTACGCCTTCTGATTCCCATTTGTAAGCTTCATCGCTTCCTATTGATTTACTAATCACTGTAACCTTTTGAGCAACCATAAAAGAAGAATAAAAACCTACACCGAATTGTCCAATGATATCATGGCCATCTTTGAGTTCGTTACCTTCTTTAAAATCAAAAGAGCCGCTTTTAGCGATAACCCCTAAATTCTCTTCTAATTCATCTTTTGTCATCCCTATACCAGTATCTCTTATGGTTAAGGTTCTATTTTCCTTATCCACACGGATTTTTATATAGTAATCTTCTTTATTAAAGACTAGAGTGTCCTCACTTAGGGTCTTGTAATAAATCTTGTCAATGGCGTCACTAGCATTTGATATCAATTCTCTTAAAAAAATTTCTTTGTGTGTGTAGATGGAATTGATCATCATATTAAGTAATTTTTTTGATTCCGCTTGAAATTGCTTTACTTCCATAAAACCGCTCCTTCGTTTGTTTATTAGCACTCTTTTTAATTGAGTGCTAATATTATTTTTGCACAAACAGTCCCTTCTGTCAATGCTTTTTAGTTCTAAGATTTAAATTCTATGTTCTATGTAAAAGAACTTTGTATTGAAGTACCATCTTCTTTGATTACTAGTACTATATACATTATTACTAGAGATCCTTCGGCAAAGCCTCAGGATGACGAAAGGAGTAGCTAGGGTTATAGTAAATAAGACGGGTGGACGGGAAAACCTCATGCCGTTTATACTTGACATGAGGTTTTCCCTTTCCGCTTTCAGCCTTCCGCTTTATACCAGAGCTTTTACTGTACTTACTACGTTTTCTACTGTGAAACCGTATTTTTCGATGACTTCATCTCCCGGAGCGCTGGCACCAAATTTGTCAATGGTAATTGTCTCGCCTTGGAATCCAATATATTTATGCCATCCAAAGCAAGAAGCCATTTCAATAGCTACTCTCTTTGTTATGTTTTTTGGGAGGACGGATTCTTTATACTCTTCTGACTGTTCTTCAAAAGCTTTAAAAGAAGGTAATGAAACAACTCTCGTATCAATCCCTTGTTTTAAAAGTTCTTCTTGGGCATCAACTGCCAAAGCCACCTCGCTACCTGTAGCTATGAGAATGGCGTCGATTTTATTTTGCTCTTTGGATATAATATATCCACCCTTTTTCATTTCTTTTCTGCAGGAGCCTTTTAGTGCAGGAAGGTTTTGTCTTGTTAGTAAAATACAAGTAGGTCCACTTTGGCTGACTAATGCTTGTTCCCAAGCACCCATTACTTCTGTGGTATCAGCTGGTCTAATAACGTCCATATTAGGAATAGACCTTAGCCCTGCAATTTGCTCTATAGGTTCATGAGTTGGGCCATCTTCTCCAACGGCTATAGAATCGTGAGTAAACACAAAAACACTTGGTATACCCATAAGAGCTGCTAATCTTAAAGAAGGTTTCATATAGTCGCTAAAAATAAAGAACCCACCTGAGAAACCTTTTAATCCATGAAGAACTAATCCATTCACTGTTGCAGCCATAGCATGTTCTCTAACACCAAAATTAATATTTCTACCTAATAAATTATCTGGTCCAAAGTCTCCATTTATGCCCTTTACTTTAGTGGAAGAAGCTAAATCCGCACTACCTCCAATAAGAAGTGGGCATTCCTCTTGAAGAAGGTTTAAAAGATCTCCTGAAGATGCTCTTGTAGCTATAGAAGGCTTTATTTCATAAGAATTAAATACCTTGTCAAAATCAATATTTAGAGGTTGATAATTTGTAAGTCCCTTTAATTCCTTGCCTTCTTGTGGGTAAGATTTTTCGTATTCATCTACTAATTTTATCCATTCTTTGTATGCTTTAATGCCCTTATTTTGATTTTGCTCAGAATAATGATTGTATATGTCTTGATCAATAGTAAATGGTTCCTTATCCCATCCTAATGTTTTTCTCGTTACTACTGTATTTTCTTCTCCTAGAGGAGACCCATGTGTAGCATTTTTTCCAGCATGTGGAGAGCCATGTCCAATAATAGTTTTTACTTCAATGATGGTTGGTTTGGAACTATTTCCTTTAGCTTGTGTAATAGCCTTATGGATGTTTTCGTAATCTTCGCCATCTTCAACCTTAATATAATTCCAGTTCATGGCTTCAAATTTGCCTTTTACATCTTCAGAACTTGCCAAATTAACTGGTCCATCTAATTGAATATCATTAGAGTCAAATAAGAGAATTAATTTACCTAAACCTAAATGGCCTGCCAAACTAATCGCTTCTAATGCTACACCTTCTTGTAAATCTCCATCTCCACATAATACATAAGTATAGTGATCGATCACTTTTTTGTCGTCTTTATTAAAAGTCGCAGCCAGATATTTTTCTGCTATAGCAAGTCCAACTGATGTTGCAATTCCTTGTCCTAATGGTCCAGTAGTAGATTCTACACCAGGAGTATGACCGTATTCTGGATGACCTGGCGTTTTTGATCCCCATTGTCTAAAATTCTTTAACTCTTCCATTGGAAGGTCGTAGCCATTTAAGTGAAGTGCAGAGTATAATAAGGCTGAACCATGTCCAGCAGACATAATAAAGCGATCCCTATCAAACCATTTTGGATCTTTAGGATCGAACTTTAAATGTTTTGTAAATAACGTATACATTATTGGAGCTGCACCTAAAACAATTCCAGGATGTCCACTATTTGCCTTGTTAATCATATCTACTCCTAGAATTCTCATGGCATTAATTGCTTTTTTCTCCATTTCATCACCTCGAAATTTATTTTCTTTTCTTGTTATTTATACCCCTTTGTTTCTAAATTATTCTTATTGGATCTTATAGAAAGTAAATCATCTTAAAAATCAGTAGATTAGCTCACAGCCTATCTGCGACTAATTATGATATAATGTACTTTACTACATTAGATTACTAAATTTTAAATGAAAGGATTTAAATCACATGAAAAAGAAGGCTTTAAAAGCTGCCTTTCCCCATACAATTCCTGTATTAATGGGATATCTTTTCTTGGGAATGGCTTTTGGAATACTAGTAAGTAGTAGCGGATACCATTATATCTGGGCAATTATTATGAGCATTTTTATTTATGCGGGAAGCATGCAGTTTGTTGCAGTAGGCTTGATTACTAGCGAATTTAATATAATCGGCACCATTCTTATTACGCTTATGGTCAATGCAAGGCACTTATTTTACGGTTTATCTATGTTGACTCGTTTTCCTAAAATGGGGAAGTTAAAGCAGTACATGATTTTTTCTTTGACAGATGAGACTTTTTCCCTTCTTTGTTCCGCAAAGGCCTCAGATGATGTAGATGATAATTGGTTTTATTTATTTATTTCATTATTAGACCATTTTTATTGGGTTTTAGGCTCTGCCATAGGTGGAATACTCGGTTCACTTTTCACCTTTGATACTACAGGTATCGATTTCGTCATGACATCTTTATTTGTAGTAATTTTTATCAATCAATGGAAGTCTACTACAAATCATAAACCTGCACTAATAGGCGTATTTACAAGCATTATTTGCTTAATTCTATTTGGAGCAGACAATTTTATTATACCTTCTATGATCGGAATCTTGCTGGTTCTTACATATGCAAATAAACCTGTTAGAGAAAGGACTTCATAAATGCTGACAAATGGACAATTAATCATCATTATAGCTTTGATAACTCTAGTAACTTATTTGACAAGAGCAATTCCCTTTTTTCTTTATCCAGAAAATAAAGAAACGCCAAAATATATAGAATATCTAGGTCAAGTGCTTCCCTATGCCATTATGGGCATGTTAATCATTTACTGTCTAAAAGGTGTAAGCATAACAACATCACCTCATGGTATCCCCGAGCTTATTTCAATAGCTTTTGTCACCCTATTGCATTTATGGAAAAATAATACTCTAATAAGCATTGGTGGAGGTACGCTGTTGTATATGTTCCTGGTGCAAACAGTGTTCTAATTCTTTCTGCTTTCCGCATTTAACTTTCAGCTAAAATGTTTAATGAATAATTTAGATGGGTATTATTATTAAGAATTATTATATTAAGGAGGATTATAAAATGAAAAAATGGAAATGTAGAGTATGTGGATATATCCATACAGGTCCTAATGCACCAGAAAAATGCCCAACTTGTGGCGTAGGTAGCGATAAATTTGATTTAATGCCAGAGGAAGTACAACAATCTGAAGAAGAAAGACAAGCTATTCAAAATGTATTATTTAATTGTACTTATGGTTTATACGTTATAACATCTTTTAATAAAGATAATAAAATAAACGGTATGACTTCTAATAGCTTTGTTCAAATGACAGATACTCCAATGCAAGCAGTTATTGGAATTAATAAGAACAATTTAACAAGTGATTATATCTTAGAGTCTGGCGTATTTGCTGTAAACTTCTTAGGCACAGATAATCACAATGAAGTAAGAAGATTTGGATATAGCTCCGGAAGAGATGTAGAAAAGTTTAAAAACGCACAATATAAACGCTCAAAGAATCTAAAATTACCTGTTTTAACAAATGCCATAGGATATGTAGAATGTGAAGTACAAAAGGATCGAACACAAGATTTAGGAACACATAATTTATTTGTAGTTACAGTTGTAGGCGGAGAAATTTTTGAAGCAAAAGACCCTATGAGCTACGCATATTTTAGAGCAACAAAGTAATCCATAGTCTCTAGCCCTTGGGTATTTCTTTAGCGTCATTTTACTGCTTATGTAGTAATCATTAACAGCATCACAAGTTAAAAGAATATAACTTTACTATAAAAAACTCCCTCGGGAGTTTTTTATAGTAAAAAATGCTTTGATTTTAGCTACTGTTTCTATCATTAAGAGCCCAAAACTCTAGCTTTTGACCCAAAAGAAATACCCTAATACTAGCGACTAGCTGTTTAGCTAGAGACTAAGGACTAATTCTTTGGATAATCTATTTTGCCTTCTTGATTATAATATGCAGTAGAATAGGTTGTATAGCCACCTGTTAAGTTACGAGGAGAAAATCCATTGTGTTTGAGTACATTGTAAGCCGTCCAAGAACGGACTCCCACTGCACAATAAACCACAATAGTTTTAGCCTTATCCAATTCATCAAGTCGGTCTCGGAGCTGATCTACAGCTATATTGATGGAATTTGGAATAAAACCAAAGTTTCGCTCTACGGGTGTTCTTACATCTAATATAGTGTACTCATTTAAATTTAATTCTTCTATTTCATAATATTGAATCACATCCATATTTCCTGACAAATGGTTTGTAGCTATGAAGCCAGCCATATTAACAGGGTCTTTCGCAGAGGAATACGGCGGTGCATAGGCCAATTCTAATTCTTTTAAACTTTCCACCGTTGCCCCAAAGCGTATTGCTGTTGCAATAACGTCAATTCTCTTATCTGTACCAGCACCACCAATTCCTTGAGCACCTAGAACTCTTCCAGTTGGTAATTCATAGATGAGCTTCATATGAATAACTTGAGAGCCTGGATAATAGCCTGCATGATTAACAGGATGCAAGTAGATAGACTGGTAATCCCTTCCGTAAGACTTTCCTAATTTCATTAAGGTTTTTTCATTAGTTCCTGTACTAGAAATGGTCATATCAAAGATTTTTGCTACAGAGGTTCCCTGAGTTCCCTTGTACTCTTCTCTATACCCTGCAATATTGTTCGCTACAATTCTACCTTGTTTATTTGCAGGACCAGCTAAAGGAACCATGGTATTTACACCGTTTACAAAATCTTTGACTTGAATCACATCTCCTACGGCATAAATATGCGGGTCTGATGTTTTCAAGTATTCATTTACTATAATGCCACCTCTATCATTTAGCTCCAATCCTGCATCTTTTGCAAGCTGACTGTTTGCTTTTATACCAATGGATAAAATCACTAAATCAGAGACTATTTCCCTTCCTTTATTAGTAATGACTATCGTCTTGCCGCCCTCAGATCGAAACTCTTTGACGCCATCCTCTAAAATTAGTTTAATACCCTTATCTTCCATGTACTGGTGAAGAAATTGAGCCATTTCAAAATCTACAGTAGGCATTACTTGATTTGGTCTTTGAATTATATGAACATCTAAACCAAGCTCACAAAAATTTTCCGCCATCTCCACTCCAATAAAGCCTCCACCAACAATACTAACTTCTTTAATATTTTCTTTAGACAGATAATCTTTAATATCATCCATATCTGGTATATTCCATATAGTAAAAATATTCTCGCCATTGATCCCTGGTATGGCAGGTCTCTGGGGAGAAGAACCTGTTGACAAAATGAGTTCATCATAGCTTTCGTCATATATATCGCCTGTAATGGTATTTTTCACAGATACTTTTTTATTTTCTTTGTCTATTGATATCACTTCATTATGAACCCTTACATCAATATTAAACCTTTTCTTCATGGCTTCAGGAGTCTGCAATAATAATTTTTCTCTCTTTTTTATCACTTCTCCAATATGATATGGCAAACCACAATTAGCAAAAGAGATATACTGTCCTCTTTCAAAAAGTATAATTTCTATATTTTCATCTAGCCTTCGAAGCCTAGCAGCTGCACTAGCTCCGCCTGCAACACCACCTACAATTAAAACCTTTTTATTCATCACAACATCCTCCTTACTTTCTTTTAAATTTTCGAATTTGCCCTTGAAAGTTCTTTCGGTTTTTGTACACTTGCCTTTTTAATTTTAAATTCTTAAAAAAATCTTCATAGAAAAAGATGAAGAAGTTTATAAGTGAAAAAACAGCAAAGATTTTTAGTGGAACAGCGCCAAATAGAATAGTCATAGCAAAGATAAACCAATTCAAATAAGCCAAGTACTTCACCTTAATTGGTAAAACACCAAAGAGTAGTATTTCATGCTCAGGATAAATTTGCGCAAAAGCCAAGAACAAAGATAGATTAAGATAGATAGATGTTGCAGGATATTCCGTAATAAAAGACCCAATAATTGCTCCAATCATACCAAAGAGATAGTAAATATTAAATTGAGCAGTTCCCCACTCATTTTCTAATGAAGATCCTATCATATAATAAAAATATAAAACAAATAAGATGAATACAACATCTGCATTTGGTGGAATAAAAATAAAAGTAATAATTCGCCAAATTTGTCCTTGTAAAAATAATGAAGGTACAAAATACAAATAATCTACAATACTGGGCACTAGGTTTAAATACTCTATTACAAAAACAGAAAAATTTATGGTCACTATGTACACCATTAAATTGTGAATAGCAAAGGGACTCCATTTTCTCTCTAATTTATTTTTCCAATCCATAGATACACCTTCTTTCTATGTATTATTATACTATAAAAACGAAAAAAACACAGGTAGTAAGGTGTAAGCAAATGCATTTAAGTGAATTAGAATGACTATATGAACAATAAATTTAGTTCGTTTCAAATATAATTAATACTAAAATATTCTTATTTTAATTTTCTTAAAAAAGAGGATGTATTTTTTCATACACCCTCTTTGGTCTTATTGGAAAGTTTGTTTTGTAGTAATATCTCTTAGTGTATCTCCAGCTTCACTTTTCTTACCTCTTGTTTGTGAGAGATCAGCTAGCGAAACCATACCCACAATTTTACTTTGTTCTACAATAGGTATTCTCTTTACTTGACGTTCAGACATTACTCTAGCTACATCATCCACATTTGATTCTGGTGTAGCTGTAGCAATATTTGTACTCATAATATCACTACATCTCATTTGACCAGGTTGATCTGCTTCAGCTACATCTCGTAAAACAATATCCCTGTCTGTTATAAGACCCACAATATTTCCGTTATCTTCAACAGCTACCGCACCAACACCTGCTTGTTTCATCTTATTTGCAGCTTCTGAAACTAAAGCATTTTTTTGAACAGTAATTACTTTTTTAGTCATAATATTCTTTGCTTTCATTTACTTCAGCTCCCTTCACATATAGTATGTGAAAGAAGGAATTTTTCATGACAAGCAAAATTTTCTTTAATTTTTTTGCAGGCTTAGGGTCAAGTCTAGTAGAAAGTGGAAAGCGGAAAGCGGAAATTTAGTCACGATTCGTGACTGTTGTGTTGAATTAGAAGCATTTATATAAAACTCTATTAAAGATAAAGGAAGTACATATTTGCTCAAAAAAGCGCATTCTGCGCCCTAGGTGAAATCAGCGGTCGCTCCGCGACCGCTGATTTCACCTGACCACCTGACCACCTGACCACCTGACCACCTGACCACCTGACCACCTGACCACCTGACCACCTGACCACCTGACCACCTGACCACCTGATTTACAGTACATACTTCTCAATAGCCACTGCAACACCATCTTCTAAATTGGTCTTTGTGACAAAATCTGCTTTTCTTTTGACTTCATCGTCTGCGTTGCCCATGGCGACGCCTATTCCTGCAAATTGGATCATTTCAATGTCATTATAATTATCTCCTATGGACATAATATTATCCGATGTAATATTGTATCTTTTGGCTAAATGTTCTAGGGCATGACCTTTACTTACATTTTTATTAATAACATCCATCGATTTTGGCATAGAAGATACACAGTAAACACCTTTTATTTCACTTAGTTTACGGATGAGTTCATCATAGCGTTTTTGACGAGTTTCTTCTTGTACAATAAACATTTTTAAAATATCTTCTCCCTCTCGAAAAATTTCTAAGGGATTTGAAATAATCTTTACTTTTATCTGCTCTTCAGGTTTTTGACCTTCATTCCAATTCATAAAGTCCTTTACAGCTTTATTTTCTTTTTTAGAATAATAGACTTCATCTCCGTACATGCGATAATAAATATCATCATAATCGATGAGTAAATTAGTAGCTTCTTCAAGAGCATCTCTAGGAATAGAGCATTTATAAATATTTTCATCATCTTTGCGAATTAGAGCGCCATTGCTAGAAATAATTGGTGTTTCAATTCCCAATAATCTAGTGTACTGTCTAGCAGAAGAGTAAATTCTTCCAGTAGAAATTACTATTTTAACGCCCTTTTCTGCCGCAGCTAATACCGCTTGCTTTACTCTAGGCGTAATTTCATTTCTAGAATAAAGCAAAGTTCCATCCATATCTATTGCAATTAATTTAATATTCATAATATGACACCTCAATTTAAGTTCTAAGTTCTAAGTTGTAAGTTCTATGTAAAAGCGTAATAGTCACCGAAGGTGACTTAAATACATAGAACGTAGAACATAGAACGATTTTATTCTTTTCTCTTGGCTATTTCCATTATCTTATCCATTTTTTCTAAAATCTTGTCGTAGGATTCTTTTCTGTGGGGAATGTTGCAGTTTGTGCAGTTTTTTATGCCTTTTTCTGTGTACGAAAAATTTCCACCACATTGATCTCCTAATGCATATAAGGGACAGTAACAAAATATGCAGTTGAAATCTTCTGGAGAATTTACTTTATGACATGGAAAGTATTCACATTCTTTATGGGAAAAAAATTTGAAATTTTCTGTTTCTATATCTTTTCTTACCTTCATTTTGCACCTTCTTTTTAATTGATTAGACCTTCTCCGATGTCCTATGTATTTCTTATAATAGCCTTAATACTAGCGAATATCCTTTTGTATTTATCTCTTTTATTTTTGTATATATTAATATTATAATGAATATTCAGAATATTAACAAGGGTAAGGTAAAACACAGTAACTAGCTGTCAGCGATCAGCCACCAGTGGCAGGGTCAAGTCTCACTGGTCAAAAATTCAACTACGGATAAACAAGTAGTCAAATCTAGAAGTAACGCTTTCCTAACATACAAAAAAGCCGCTGAAAATTAGCGACTTTATATTATATAGTAAAATTCTATTTTTAACCTGGCTCTTATATACACAGTTATCTTTGAACCACCGAGCTATGCTTCAGAGGCTTGTAGCTGACCGCTAATTGCAGCTGGCTAAATTTTTTTTAATCTAAATAAACAGGTGCTACATGTCTGCCTACTTTTAAACCTTCAAAATAATCAGTTATAACTTGTCGTGCTCCATTATTTCGCACTTCGAAGTGTACATGAGGTCCAGTACTTCTACCAGTACTTCCCATTGCTGCAATCTGCTCTCCTAAACGAACCTTTTGCCCTACTTCTACATGTATTTCGCTTAAATGGCCATAAAGAGTAGAGTATCCATTGCCATGACTTATCTTAATATATTTTCCAAGAGTTCCTCCATCAGGGCTTGCAGTAACCACTATTCCATCAGCTGCTGCCTTGATTGGTGTTCCCATATTATTGGCAATATCAACAGCTCTATCACCTGAATGACTTCCTGCCTTACTAAGAGCGGTTACTCTACCAGAAGTGGGAAGTGAAAAAGCTCCTTTGCCAGCACCTATAGGCAAAGCTTTTATGCCCTTAGCAATCGTTTCAGTAGTAGGCTCCTTTAATACTGCCTGATTTAGAACTTCTCTTGAACTTTCCTTACCATTTACATAAACAACCTTTGAAGTAGTTTCTTTAAGACCTTGCTTTCCCTCTATAATGACCTTTTGCCTTCCTTCGTATATAGAAGAATCGTCTCTATATTCCGTTTCAAAAGGTATTTTGTCAACTATTGATTCTTCTCTTACTACTTCAATAGTCAAATAAGGTTCTAATACTGTTAAATTAATGGTGTCACCACCATGTAGTTTTTCTATATTTTTTTCTGGATTTGCTTCAGCCAGCTTTTCTACATCAATTCCACGGTTTACAGCTATGTCCCAAGTAGTGTCCCCATCTTTTACAGTATATTGTTTTAATTTGTCAGTGCCTTGATTTATAGTATCTATTGCTTTTTCTACTTCAGTTAATTCCTTATATGGAATTTGTTTGTTTACTATTTCTACTTTTTCTTTTATAATAGGCTCTCCGACAATTTTCGAGTTCTTGCTTTCTTTCGTATAGGGTTCTAAAACATTGTCTATAACCTTCTGAGCTTCTTCTTTGCTATAAAGACTTGCTACTTCTTCTCCGTCAATGACTATTACAGCCCCTTCGACCATAGGTATTCCATATGTGCTCACAACTGCGTTGATGCTCTCATCTACGTCCTTTAGGACATTGTCTCGATTTATAACTTTCATGCTAAAGTCAACATCTTGCTCAAATACAATATTTTCTCCGTATTTTTCTTTTAAATCTTGATTCACAACTTCTACAGCTGTAGTAAAAATCTCTCGTTCTTGTACATACCCTAAGTCTTGACCATTGAAAGTGACTTCATATCCGATATCAGCATGATAAAAAAATATTCCCGTAGCAAAAATTACTCCTGCTGAAGCTGCAATCATAGTCTTTTTCAGACTAATTTCCATATTCTATTAAACCTCCAAAACATTTACATCTCATTTACAAGGTGTTATTAAATGTTACATATTTTTTACACCATATAGTTTACCACAATTTCCTAATAATACAACTACATTTTTGTGATTTATATATTATTCTTTCTGATGTAATATAAATAGCTTATTTGTACTATATTGCATTCACTAGTCCGTTGAAAAATTGTAATTTTAAATTATAGCATTTTTCATGTTAATGGGAATAATTAATGCATTATTAGGATTCTAAACCAAATAAATAAAATTTATACAAAAATCTTTAAATTAAATACATAAGATAAAAAAAAAGGTATAATATATAAAAACTATAGAATTTAAATTATTTTAAGAACATCAATGTATCAAAATATTAGATGCAAAAAATAAATTTAAAGAATAAGGAGTTTTATATGAAATACGTAAGCATTTTAGGTTCTACAGGTTCCATTGGAACTCAAACACTTGACATTGCAAAGGAAAACCCTGATAAAATTAAAATAGTAGGTTTATCTTCTAATAGAAACATTGATCTATTGGAGCAGCAGATTAGTATTTTCAAACCAAGTATGGTAGCTGTAATGAATGAAGAAAAAGCATCAGAATTGCGGAAAAGAATAGGTAATAGTACAGAGGTCGTCTCGGGAATAGAAGGCTTATGTGCTGTAGCTTCTTTATCGGAAGCAAATATTATTTTAACTGCTGTTACTGGGATGATCGGTTTAGAACCAACTCTAAGAGCCATTGAAAGGGGCAAAGATATAGCACTAGCCAATAAAGAAACTCTAGTTGCTGGAGGACATCTTGTTATGGCTAAAGCCAAGGAAAAGGGTATAAAAATTTATCCTGTTGACAGTGAACATAGTGCAATCTTTCAATGCCTTATGGGCAATGATAGAAAGGATTTGCATAAGATCATACTCACTGCTTCTGGTGGGCCATTTAGAGGCTATAGTTTAGAAAATCTAAAGGATGTTACTTTAGAGAAGGCTCTAAAGCATCCCAATTGGTCTATGGGAAGGAAAATCACTATAGATTCAGCTACATTGATGAATAAAGGATTTGAAGTAATAGAGGCAAAATGGCTCTTTGACCTAAATAAAGAACAAATAGAAGTTGTAGTACATCCACAAAGCATTGTGCACTCCCTAGTAGAATTTAAAGATCACAGCACTATTGCACAAATGGGATACCCTGATATGAAAGTGCCTATTCAATTAGCATTGTTCTATCCGAATCGGATAGAGAATAGTATTGAATCTCTTAACCTAGCACAAATAGGTACATTAACATTTGAAAAACCGGATATAAATGTCTTCAGATGTTTAGGGCTTTCTTATGAATCCATTAAAATTGGTGGCAGTATGCCGACTGTTCTCAACGCGGCAAACGAGATAGCAGTAGATGCTTTTTTAAACAGAAAGATACACTTTACTGAAATACCACAAATACTAGAAAAAATAATGAATGAACATAATATCATTCAAAACCCTGATTTAGATTCGGTATTGGAAGTAGATCGTTGGGCTAGAGCTAAAGCAAGTAGTAAGATTTAAGGTGGTAAGGAAAACCCAACTCGCCTTTAAGCAAGTTAGGTTTTCTTTCGCTTTCTCCTAATCTGCTAATCTCTTCTCACCTTTTAGTTCCTGTATTGACTTGATATTTTGGGTAACTTCTAATATTCCTAAATACTCCCCTTGCCTATCTCTTACAGCAAAGTATCTAATATATACAAACTGGTCTCCCATCTTAATCCAAAAATCTTCATGATCTTTTTTACCAGATTGTAAATCTTCTACTATTTTTTCTACAATATGAAGGCTTGATGGTGGATGACAGTTTGCTACATCTCTTCCTAATACAGACTTTGGCCTTGCAAAGATTCTCTCTTTTCCCTGGGTAAAGTACTTAACATGTCCATCTTTATCTACAAATGTAGCGTCTATAGGAAGAGTATTAAAAATTGCATTTGCCTCTTTTGCTGTAAGATAACCCGCGTCAAATGGAATGGCATCTTGTAAGCTAGCTACATCTTTTGGCTCCTCTAAATTTTCATCATATTCTGGATTATAAAGACCTTGAGGCTCAATAAAAGTATACCCTATCTCATCGCTATCATTAGATATAGCGCTCCATTCATCTTCAGTTAATGTATCTTGTGCCATTGGAAACAGGATATTTTCTTCTTTAAAAATCATTTCTGTAATTCTATTTAGTAAAGTATTCGCGTCTTCTATAATCTTTCTCTTTTGCTCTCCCTTATTGATGTCATTAATGATCTCTTTTAAAGCATCTCGTATTTCGTCATCTACTCCCCACATAACCTTAGGTGGAGCTGTGATATTGTATTTTTCTAAATATGGGAATAGTAAATTTTCCTTCCTAGAGTAATGCTTGTCAATTTCAAGAAGCTTTTGAAAAGATGCTTTTAACATCCCACTAGATTGTGAATCTTCTTCTTTTTCATATCTACTTAAAATTTCTTTTATCGTTTCATCGATAAAGGCTTCAATTGCGCTGTTTTCCTTATCAAATACTTCTAAAGGGTGATTTTCGTAATTCTCCTCCTCAGGTCTATGAATCGCCTCAATTGACCCTTTAAATACTGCAGCATGAACATCACAAAGATTTTGAATTTGTTCTACAGGCATTCCTTCCATAATCAGACTTTGCTCCATTTCTGCAATTTCAGAGGCAGAAACGCCTTCAATTAATTTTTCAAATCTATCTTTCACTTCTTCTACTGTTTTTCCATGATGTAACTCTGTTATAAGCTCCTTTAATACCTTTTGCCTATATTCCCTGTTATTAATTAATTCGCTCATTTTATCAACTCCTCATCGTGTTCCTATATTTTGTTATCAATCCTCTCTATAAATAAGATACCCATTTTTTCATATATAAATAATGTTTTGTTCTAAGTTCTATGTGAAGACTAGAAGTAAAAAAAAAGCGCATTCTGCGCTCTAAGTTCTAAGTGAAATCAGCGGTCGCTCCGCGACCGCTGATTTCACCTGACCACCTGACCACCTGACCACCTGACCACCTGACCACCTGACCACCTTGCATTTTATATTTTTCCGCATTCCACATTCCACTTTCCGCTAATCAATCAAATCCTTAACCACTTCACCAGCAATAATCAAACCTACCACTGATGGCACAAAGGAGATGCTTCCTGGTATTTGATTTCTAGAAGTGCACTTTCTCGTTATACCTGGTGGGCAAATACAGCCTGCAGCACAGCTAGAATCTTCATTTTCCATTGGCTTTATTGGAACTTCTTTTGAGTAGACTACTTTTAAAGATTCAATATTTTTCTTTTTTAATTCCTTACGCATAACTTTTGCTAAAGGGCAAATGGATGTCTTATAAATATCTGCAACCTCAAATCTAGTAGGATCTAATTTATTGCCTGCTCCCATAGAGCTGATAATTGGAATATTTTTTGACTTTGCATTGACAACTAAATCAATCTTTCCCGTGACTGTATCAATAGCGTCTACAATGTAGTCATAATCTTCACTTATTAAGTCATCTCCTCTACCAGGCATATAAAACTCTTGAAATGTAGTTACTTCTGCTTTGGGATTGATTTCTAATACTCTTTCTTTCATCACTTCTACTTTAGACCTTCCTATAGTCTTTCTCGTAGCATGTAATTGCCTATTTAAATTTGTTAAACAAATTTTATCATCATCTATTAGAACAAGTTTACCTATGCCAGCTCGCACTAAACCTTCAACTACAAAAGATCCAACTCCTCCAATGCCAAAGACTGCAACCTTGCTATCCTTCAATTTATCTAAATTATCTTGACCAATTAATAGTTCTGTTCTTGAAAATTGATGTAACATCTTATTCCCCTTTCAAACTTAATTTCGATTAACAGTATACCTTATCCATTCTGATTTTTCTACTAAAAGCATGCTTGTTTTATGTAAAAGTTGGAGTGAGAAATGATTGGTGTTAGCGGAAAATTGAAAGCGGAAATTTAGTCGTAGCTAGACCTTTGTATTGAGCGGAGATATTCAAAAGGGGCTTTAAAAAAGCCCTAAAACATCCATAAAATGCATATACAAGGTATAATGAAAATGTGGTCGTTTATTTTCGTGGGAAAGTCCTGCTTTTGACTTTAGCTTCTAGTTCAGTTATCCTGAGCGTAAGCGAAGGATCTTGACCCAAAAGGAATACCAAATGCTAGTGACTAAAGACTAATGACTAGCTGCTAATGCGCCACATGCGCTTTCTTGTTTTTCTATAGATTCTTAATTGCGCAAAAGATGTTTTTCGTCTAATTACCCAACCTCCTCAAAAGTTACACATTCCACCTTCTACTTTTAGCTTTCCTTACATCCAACACATGTCCTCGCGTATGGAATGACTTCTAATCTTTCTTCAGAAATGGATTGACCACAGTTTGCACAGCGACCATATTTTCCCTCTTCAATAGAATGAATAGCATCTTCTATTTTTCTCAACATCCTATGTTCATTTTCCTTTTGATAAGCACCTCTCTCAAGATCACTGCGTATACTGGCAATATCACCTGGATGATTATCAAAAGTAGATAATTCATCTGCCATTTCCTCGTACATATCTGTAATTTCATTCCTCTTCATATCTTCTACAAGTTTTAAAATTCGGTTTTTTTCTTGTAATAATTTATTTTTAAAATAGTATTGTTTGCTTTTATCCATAATTATGTTCTCCCTTATTTTGTTTCTATTATTTTTAGTGAAAAGCATTAAAATAACCATGGAAAATAATATATATTTAAATTTTACTAATTTCATCATTGTATTCCATTTATTGTGAATTTAATAATATCATCAATATACTTCTATTTAATGGAATCATAACAAATATTTACATGACTAATAATAGTAAATTTCCTAAAACTATTAATATCAAAGGAGGTGAACAAAAATGAGCAGAAGAAAACAAAAAGCTGGTTTAAATCAATTTAAAGAAGAATGTGCTAGAGACCTTAATATCAACTTAAAACAAGGCTACAATGGAGACTTAACTTCTAAAGAAGCAGGATCTGTTGGTGGAGAAATGGTAAAGAGAATGGTACGTTCATATGAAGAAAAATCAAATAATCAATAGTATTACACCTTAATCTTGTTTACACACAAGAATAATCTTTTAGCTTTCCTTCAAAGTTTTAAGTTTAGTCTTGTGTTTTACATAAAAAGCGCCCTTCGGCGCTTTTTTAGGTGGTCAGATGGTTAGGTGGTCAGGTTTTCCCGTCCAACCAGAAACTTAGTTTAATCGCCAAATTAACTTGTGCAAATTTACTCCTTACACTTATCATTCTACCTTTCGAAAGTATATTCCCGATACGCTTTTTCCTGGGTACATAATATTGCTGTCTGAAAGTTTTACGCCAATATCTCCTTCTACATCTCCAAATAAAGCAAATAATTTTTTCTGTTCTAGCATATCCCAGCCTTCTAAGGAGCCAGGAATTTCATATGTTATTTCTTCATATCCGTACTTATTTTTAATATCTTGTGATATAAAGTCTGTTGCACATAGCAAAATTTCTGTTTTAATGCCATCAAATAGAAATTGATCTAGAAGATCGTCCATTTCTTTTGTAAGCGCTTCTACTTCAACACCACTGGTAATTATATAAGGAAATACCATATCTACTCCCTTTACATTTTCAGCAAGATTTTTACTATTAAACTGAGTTTCACCAATAGTAATATAATCTTCTTTAAGCTCTTGTATAAGAGCTTCTATGTAGATTGCTTTAGGTTTTGCCACCGCTTCAGCTTGTTTAATCAGCTCTTCTAAAGTCTCTAGCATTCTCTTATTATTTCTTAGCTTCATTCTCTCATTTAATACCTCTAAATCGATTACAAACGGAATCTCTGTAAATATTCTCTTCTCCATAATAAAATCCTCCTTGCTTTTTGTCATTATTATATTAATTGAATAACGTTTTTATAGTAAAAACCTTTGTTCGATTTTAAGTGAGTAAAGATATTTGACCCTAGCACTGGTTAACTGGCAGCTGATGGCTAAAGTGTGGTCGTCACTTTCTTGTATTGGAGTATTCGATTTATTAATTTATCATAAATATCTTTCATATGACTTTCAGTGCTATATATATTCACTTGTTCTATAGGAATCCATTTGACAGCGCTATTTTCATCTTTTTTTATGACGAGCTCTTGTTCCTCATCTCCTATAGCTCCATATGCTATAGACAAATGTAAGTGTGGAGCTACGTATTCTCCTCTTTTAAAATGTCCTATAACAGATAGAACATCTATAGATAAAGGCATAGAGGTAATCGCTTTTACAAAAATACCTGTTTCTTCTTTAACTTCTTTAATGGCTACTTTTAAAAAGTCCGTCTCCCCATCAACGTGGCCACCAGTCCAGGACCAGGAATCATAAATATTATGATATATCATTAAGGCATGATCAAATTTTTTGTTCACCACAAAAGCTGAACTAGTTAAATGAACAATAGGATTATGCCTAGTCAGTATATCATTAAAATAATCTATACTGTATAAGAAAACTTCCTTGTACTTCTTTTCTTCTTCACTTTTAGGTATATAATTATGTATTACATCTTCCCAATCCATAGCTTCTCCTTTGGTAGTCGCCTTAAAATACGGCGGGAGAATATTCCTTTAAAACAGAAAAAACTCCCATCAATATTTTATTATATCATACGATTCACACCATTAGAATGATCTCTTCTTGCTGAAAGATGCAAAATATTTAAATAGATCCTTCAGCAGCAGGCAAAATCATATCCATGATTTGTTCTAGGATCTCTTTTGCATAGATCAAATCACCTACTTTATAATCTCTCATCTCAAACCTCTCAGATACCTTATTAATACCATCTTGAGCTGCAATGATAAACTTCTTCTCAGCCAATTCATCTGGTCTGCTCTCTATAAACTGCTTTGTGAGTTCCAGGACTTCATCTCCCTTTAATTCAGACAGCGCTATGCTTAATTGATCGTAATCCATATGCCTTTCCTCCTAATTGTATATAATAATTAGATTATGGATAAATATAGAAGAATTTATACCTCTCATAAAAAATATACTGATTTTCTATAAACTTATATGCTATAAGTTTGCTTTAATAGACAGATGATAATGATTTATGTAAAATATCTTTAAGATTGTTATAATGTAAGAAGCTGCAAAGCAGCTGAGGCAATCTGCGACGTATTTATGATATAATATAAGGCATCATTATTTATTAACTGGAGAATATAATGGAAAATATAAATATTAGAGAAGCCGTCACGCTAACAAAACTCTGTGCACAAATTATCTTGGAAAACAATGGCGAAACCTATCGAGCCGAAGAAACTGTGATGTTTATTGGACGCTCTCTAGGGTACGATACGGAAGTAATCTCCTTTCCTATAGGGTTTATTATTACTATTGCAGATGAAGAAGATACTATTAATACAATTATTAAGAGAATTAAGAGCAGAAAAGTTGATTTAGGGGCTATACATGAAGTTAATGATTTATCAAGAAAAATAGTAAATCGCTCTATAGATATACAAGAGGCTATTGCAAAGCTTAGAGAACTTCATAATAAAAGAGAAAAAACAAGCCCCCTTTTGTATACAGCAGCATCACTATCCCCTGCTGCATTTTCTCTTCTCTATGGAGGAGGTTTGTTTGATGCATTTGTATCAGCTATTTGCGGATTTCTAGTACAATATGTGTACAGCAATTTTGACGTAGATGATAATTATAATTTTGCTATGAGCTTAATTAGCGGTGCTATGATTGCGATTATTGCCATCGTATTTGTTAATGTATTTAATGTAGGCAATACGAACATAATTATTACGGCAGCCATAACACCTCTCTTGCCAGGTTTAGTCATGACCACTGCCATTCGTGATGCTATGCGTGGTGATCTTCTCTCTGGACTAGCTAGACTAGCAGAAGCCATATTAGTGGCTATTGCCCTAGCATTTGGCGTAGGAGCCATTTTGACCATTTTCTACGGGATTTAAAATCAAAATAGTACGAGGAGAAGTATTCATATGATTCGCATCTTTATCATTTCATTTTTTGCTACACTTTTTACTTCAATTGCATTTAAAGCTCCAAATAAGGCGATCTTGCCCGCATCATTTTTAGGTGGATTTGGCTCAATAATTTTTATGCTTGTATCAAAAGCTGTTAATTATCAAATGATGTCCTATTTTGTTGCAACATTCTTTATAACTGTCTGCAGCGAATTCTTAGCTCGACTAAAAAAAATGCCTATAACCGTATTTACCGTTCCTTCAATTTTTCCAATCCTTCCTGGGGTTAAGATTTACACAGCTGTAGCCTATTTATTTTTAAAGACTGGTAAGGCTTCAGAAGCTATTATCGAAGCTATATTGGCCGTATTAGGCATGGCAATGGCTATGGTCTTATCTTCATTGCTGACAAAAACAATTAATAAGATAATTACCTTTTTATTTTTAAAAACCAATTTACAAACCAAATAAATATTAGTACATTTTATTGCAGTATGTTAAAATAGACTAGTTATATATGGAAATTTCAAAATCTATAAGGAGTGATATTGTGAGTAGTGAGACAACTGCATCCAATTTTATTTATAATATCATAGAGGAAGACATTAAAAATAATCTATACAAAAATGAAGAAATACACACTCGATTTCCCCCAGAGCCTAACGGATATCTTCATATAGGACATGCAAAATCCATCTTATTAAATTACAATACAGCGCAAAAATATGGCGGTAAATTTAATTTACGGTTTGATGACACAAATCCAACAAAAGAAGATGTAGAATATGTAGAATCCATTAAAGAAGATATTAAATGGCTAGGTGCAAACTGGGAAGACAGAATTTTTTTTGCTTCTGATTACTTTGAAAAAATGTACCAATATGCTTTAGAGCTCATCGACAAAGGTTTAGCTTATGTGGATGATTTAAGTGCTGAAGAAATACGGGAATACCGTGGCACATTAAATACTCCTGGTAAAGAAAGTCCTTATCGGAATCGACCTACAAAAGAAAGCAGAGAACTATTTGAAAAGATGAAAAATGGCGAGTTTCCTGATGGTACAAGAGTTTTAAGAGCAAAAATTGATATGTCTAGCCCAAATATCAATATGAGAGATCCTGTTATCTATCGTATTCTACATGCTACACATCATAATACAAGCAATAAATGGTGTATTTATCCAATGTACGATTTTGCTCATCCAATAGAAGATGGCATAGAAGGTATTACCCATTCTCTGTGCACATTAGAATTTGAAGATCATCGTCCTTTTTACAATTGGATTTTAGAAAATTTAGATGATTATAAAGAACGTCGACCAAGGCAAATTGAATTTGCAAAACTACAGCTGAGTAGAACCATCATAGGAAAAAGATTCATAAAAAAACTAGTTGATGATGGCATGGTTGATGGATGGGACGACCCTAGACTCATGACCATATCAGGAATGAGACGAAGAGGCATTACGCCAGAAGCGATACAAAACTTTTGTGAAGAAATCGGTATCGCTAAAGCAAATAGCCTTGTGGATATCGCTATGTTTGAACACTTTATAAGAGATGACTTAAAGGCAAAAACACGCCGATTAATGGCTATATTAGACCCTATCAAAGTCGTTATTACCAATTATCCAGAAGATCAAACAGAGTGGCTAGAAATCCACAATAATCAAGATAATGAAAGCTTAGGATACAGAAAAATACCTTTTAGCAGAGAGATTTACATTGACCGAGATGACTTTATGGAGGTACCTCCAAAGAAATATTTTAGACTCTTCCCTGGAAACGAAGTTCGACTAATGGGCGCCTATTTTATTACCTGTAATAATGTAATAAAAGATGATGCAGGTAATATTCTAGAATTACACTGTACCTACGACCCTGAAACAAAATCTGGTAGTGGCTTTACAGGTAGAAAGGTTAAGGGAACCATTCACTGGGTTAGCGCATCACATTGTATCAAGGCGGAAGCTAGACTTTACGATTATTTAATCAAAGATGAAAGCGATATAGAAGAGGATTCTTCTACAGAAGATAAAATCAATCCAAATTCCATGAAAGTAACAACAGCCTATCTAGAACCTGAGCTAGCAAAAGCAAAGCCAGGAGACAAATTTCAATTTGTTCGAAACGGATACTTCTGCGTAGACACAAAGGATAGCACAGAAGACCATTTAGTATTTAATCTAACAGTAAACTTAAAAAGTTCATGGAGACCACAAAAATAGCGCCTTAGGGCGCTTTTTTTAGGTGGTAAGGTGGTAAGGTGGTAAGCAAAAACTAAAAAGTAGAAGGTTGGAAAAATCAACTTGCGCGAAGCGCATGTCCCGTCCAACTGTCCAACGAACCAACCAAAAGTTTCATTTATGATCATTCTCCATAAAACGAAAGACCCATATTCCCGAAGGAATATGGGTCTTTCTAACTTACTAAGAATTTTAGCTTATTCAGCCATTTTCTTATATTTTTCGTATCTTTGTTTTGCTTCTTCTTCTGTTTTCTTGAAGAGTTCGTCAGCTACTTCTGGGAAAGATTTCTTAAGTGATGTGTAACGTACTTCACCCATGATAAAGTCTTGGAAGCTCTTATTTGGTTCTTTAGAGTCTAGAACAAATGGATTTTTACCTTCTTCAACTAACAATGGATTATGTCTGTATAAATGCCAGTATCCTGATTCTACAGCTAATTTTTCTTGAGCTACAGTTTTACCCATACCAGCACGGATTCCGTGGTTGATACATGGTGCATAAGCGATGATTAAAGATGGTCCTTTGTAGCTTTCTGCTTCTTGAATCGCTTTCATAAATTGATTTTTGTCTGCTCCCATAGCAACTTGCGCTACATAGATGTATCCATAAGTCATAGCAATAGCGCCTAAATCTTTCTTCTTAACCTTCATACCAGATGTGGCAAATTTAGCTACAGCTGCTGTTGGTGTAGATTTAGATGCTTGACCACCAGTGTTTGAGTATACTTCTGTATCAAATACTAAGATATTGACGTCTTCTCCAGTAGCTAACACGTGGTCTACACCACCGTATCCGATGTCATATGCCCATCCGTCTCCACCAAAGATCCATACAGATTTTTTCACTAATTGATCTGCATTGTCTAAGATAAATTTAATCTTAGGATTATTACCACTATAAGCTTTAAGTGCTTCTACTAATTTTGCAGAGGATGCTTTAGAAGCTTCTCCATCATCCATAGTCCCAATCCAAGCTGTAGCAGCTTCTTTAAAGGAATCACTTGCATCATCAGTCATTATTTCTTCAAGGTAATTTTTAATTGTATTTCTTGTCTTCTTAACTCCAACTGCCATACCATAACCAAACTCAGCATTGTCTTCAAACAATGAGTTTGCCCAAGATGGACCTTTACCTTCTGCGTTGGTAGTATATGGAGTAGATGGTGCTGAAGCTCCCCAGATTGATGAACAACCAGTAGCATTAGCAATCATCATTCGATCACCATATAATTGAGTAAGTGTTTTTGCATAAGCTGTCTCTCCACAACCTGCACAAGCACCAGAGAACTCAAGTAATGGTTGAGCAAATTGGCTACCTTTTACTGTAGTTTTAGAAACAAGATTATCTCTATAAGGGATATTTGCTGTTGCATATTCCCAATTTTCAATTTCTTGTTCTTGTGTTCCAATAGGCTTCATAATTAGAGCTTTTTCTTTCGCCGGACAAATATCCGCGCAGTTCCCGCATCCAGTACAATCTAATGGAGAAACTTGAATTCTATATTGATATCCTTCTAGTCCCTTTCCAATAGCTTTCTTAGTTAAGAAAGTTTCAGATCCTTTACTAGCTTCTTCTTCAGTTGGTAAGAATGGTCTAATTACTGCATGAGGGCAGATGAAAGAGCATTGATTACATTGGATACAATTGTCAATTTGCCATTCTGGTACAGATAATGCAATTCCTCTCTTTTCATAAGCTGCTGTTCCACTAGGGAAGGTACCATCAGAGATATCTTTGAAAGTAGAAACAGGAAGACTATTTCCTTCTTGTCTGTTCATAGGAACGAGTACTTTTTCAATAAACTCTGGTTGAGCTTTTTTGTTGTCTAATGTATCTACTGCGTTTGCCCATTCTTGAGGTATTTTTACTTGCTTAATAGCTCCTACACCTTGATCTACTGCCTCATTGTTCATCTTAACAATAGTCTCACCTTTACTTCCGTAAGACTTCTGAATAGCGTCTTTCAAGTATTTAACAGCCTCGTCAATGTCAATTACATTAGCCAATTTAAAGAATGCTGCTTGCATGATCATATTCGTTCTTCTACCTAAACCTACTTCTTCTGCAATAGCTGAAGCGTTTATTGTGTAGAATTTAATATCATTTTCTGCCATATATTTCTTCATATAAGCTGGTAAGTGCTTATCTAATTCTTCTTCAGACCAAATTGTATTGATTAAGAAAGTACCACCTTTTTTCAGACCTTTTAATAAATCGTATTGATAAATATAAGCTTGAGTAGAACATGAAATAAAGTCTGCTTCATCAATCAAATAAGTAGATCTAATTGGTGTTTTACCAAATCTTAAGTGAGAAATTGTTACACCACCAGATTTTTTACTATCGTAATCGAAGTATCCTTGAGCGTACATATCTGTATTGTCACCGATAATTTTTATTGCGCTTTTGTTTGCACCTACAGTACCATCAGATCCAAGTCCCCAGAATTTACATCTGATTGTGCCTTCAGAAGATGTGTTTATTTTTTCTTTTTCTTCTAATGAAGTAAATGTCACATCATCGACAATACCAATTGTAAATCCATTTTTAGGTTCTTCTTCTTTTAAGTTTTCGTATACAGCTAAGATTTGTGAAGGAGTAGTATCTTTAGAACCTAAACCATATCTTCCACCTACAATAACTGGTGCATTATCTCTATTGTAGAATAATGTTCTTATATCTTCGTATAATGGTTCTCCTAAAGCACCTGCTTCTTTTGTTCGATCTAATACAGCTATTTTCTTAACTGTGCTTGGGAATACATTAAAGAAATACTTTTCCGAGAATGGTCTGTAAAGTCTAACTTTAATTACACCTACTTTTTCGCCTTTAGCAACTAGGTAATCTATTGTCTCTTCGATCGTTTCAACGGCTGATCCCATAGCTACGATGACACGTTCTGCATCAGGTGCTCCGTAGTAATCAAATGGTTTGTATTCTCTGCCAGTAAGTTTAGTAATTTCTTTCATGTAATTTGCTACTGCGTCTGGAACCCAATTGTAGAAGACATTAGAAGCTTCTCTTGCTTGGAAATAAATATCAGGGTTTTGAGCAGTGCCACGAATAACAGGGTGCTCTGGATTTAAGGCGCTATTTCTAAATGCTTGTAAAGCATCATAATCAACTAATTTTGCTAATTCGTCGTATTCGATTTGTTCGATTTTTTGGATTTCATGTGATGTTCTAAATCCATCAAAGAAGTGAACAAAAGGTATTCTTGTCTTAATAGCAGTTAAATGAGCTACACCTGCTAAGTCCATAGCTTCTTGAACACTATTAGATGCTAACAAAGCAAATCCAGTTTGTCTTGCAGCCATAACATCTTGGTGATCACCAAAGATAGAAAGAGCGTGAGCAGCTAAAGCTCTAGCACTTACATGGAAGACAGTTGGCAACTTTTCTCCTGCTATTTTATACATATTTGGAATCATTAAGAGTAAACCTTGTGATGCAGTATAGGTAGTTGTCAAGGCACCAGATTGTAGAGAACCATGAACTGTGCCAGCAGCACCAGCTTCCGATTGCATTTCAACAACCTCAACTGTCTGTCCAAAAATATTTTTTTGACCGTGAGATGCCCAATCATCAACTAATTCTGCCATAGTAGATGAAGGTGTGATTGGATAGATAGCAGCTACATCTGTAAAAGCGTATGAAATATAAGCAGCAGCTGTATTTCCATCCATTGTTTTCATTTTTCTTGCCATTGTGAACCTCCTTAAAATAGTTAGAATACAATAACGGTTTTCTTATGTAATTTAGAAAGACCGATTTATGTCTCTATAAAGTATCAGTATGCTAAGGAATGGTAATCCTTAGCATTGTTTTAACATTATATCACATCGTTTTTGACTTGTATATAGGATTTCACGAACATTTATGACGCACTATAAAATGTATATGACATACTTTATAGTCACATTTCTCCTTATTCTTTACGTTAATAATAGTTAACATTCTATATTCTTGTTCAAATCCCCACATTTATACTAGCACAATCAAGGATAATAAAAATACATGTTATACTTTAATGTTTTCTTTCAATAAATAGTACATTGTATACAATGTTTTTTCATATTTTCTTCCTATATCATAAAAAACAGTGTTTTAATTTAAATAAATCCATAAGTGTAAAAGCTACCCCATCCTTGTCATGATAATCTGCTATTATTGTTGCCAATTCTTTGAGCTCTAAACAAGCATTTTTCATAGCAACACTTATTCCAGCACATTCAAACGCGGATATATCATTATTTCCATCTCCAAATACAATGACATCTTCCATTGACATCTTCAACAATTGTGTTAAAGCCCTTAAACCATTGCCTTTGGAAGCAAGGGGATGATTAATATCAGTATACCCACTTCTAAAGTCTACAATATTTACATGGTTTAACTGATTTAATTCTTGAAGCACTTTCATATATACTGTCTTATTATCTCCCATACAATGAAAAAATATTTGAACAATTTCTTCATTAAAATTTTTTATTTCATTAAAGTTTTTTATTATCTTATAGTTAAAAACGCTCTGCGGATAATCATTCTTGTAGTTATTGATATAAGAGGTTTCAAAGGGGGTGATGTTATTTGAATAATAGGTCTCAATGCTGTCCCATTGAATTTTTAAATCTATTTGATTTTTGTAAAGTATTGATAGGATTTCGTGACTGATTTTATTATCTAGAGGTATTTTATCTATTAATTCATTCTTACTATTATCGTATATCACTGCTCCATTAGATGCTAATATGTAATCTGCATCTATTAACTTTGCATAGTAATTACACGCATTATAGCTTCTGCCAGTATTTATGATAATAATATGCCCCATATCTTTAAGAGCTTTAATGACATCTTGTGTTTTTGCCGTAATCTGATGCTCACCATTAAGCAAAGTTCCATCTAAATCGAAGGAAAGAATTTTTTTGTTCATAGGATTCCTCCTTTTTATTTTTACGATGTGGTCAGGTGGTCAGGAAAACCGTCTCGCCTTTAGGCGAGTTTGGTTTTCCTTTCAGCTTTCTGCTTTCAGCATTCAGCTTTTGAGGTGTTCCCGACCAACCGTCCAACCATTCCGCTTAAACATATACAAAAAAACCAAAGCCTGAAAGCTTTGGTGATTATCTACATTATGTGTTGGTGCCGAAGACCGGAATCGAACCGGTACGGTCTTTAAGGACCGCAGGATTTTAAGTCCTGTGCGTCTGCCAGTTCCGCCACTTCGGCTAGTTATGGAGGCGGCACCCAGATTTGAACTGGGGATAAGGGTGTTGCAGACCCGCGCCTTACCACTTGGCTATGCCGCCATAATTTTGGAGCGAAAGACGGGATTCGAACCCGCGACCCTCGCCTTGGCAAGGCGATACTCTACCACTGAGCCACTTTCGCATATGATTTTATTTACTTAAATTTGCATTTTGTATTTAATTCGATTGCATGTAATTTTAATTATTCATTTTTCACTGTTCATTGTTATAGCTGGTGCCCAGAGGCGGAATCGAACCACCGACACGGGGATTTTCAGTCCCCTGCTCTACCGACTGAGCTATCTGGGCTTAATTAATTAATAATCAATAATTATATCTGCTTTTCGGCTCTTTATAATTCTCAATTCTAAATTGTAAATTGTAAATTCCCAATTATTTAAATGGCGACCTGGAACGGGCTCGAACCGTCGACCTCCAGCGTGACAGGCTGGCATTCTAACCAACTGAACTACCAGGCCGCATATTTTTTGTTCTAAGCTCTATGTATTTTATCACCTTTAGCGACTATATACTTTTACTTACAACTTTATTGGTGGTCGCAATAGGGCTCGAACCTATGACCCCCTGCTTGTAAGGCAGGTGCTCTCCCAGCTGAGCTATGCGACCATATTATTTGTCTTTTTTGAGGACATGTATTAGTATAACTTAGGACTAAAACAAAGTCAATGCCTTTTTAAAAAATTATTTAAATCTTTTTTATTCTATTCTAATCGTACTTTTTAGTTCCTTGAAAGCCCAATTCTTGAGCTCTCATCATAAAAAGAATCAAATCTCATTAAAAACTTGTGGACAAAGTCACTTCTCCAGATAGAAGATCTCGAATTTCTCCATTTTCTAATTCCACCTTTAACGCTCCGTTTTTTTCAATATCTAATACTCTTGCACGAATAGAATCATTATTATATATTCTAACCTCTACATTTCGCCCTATTAAATAAGATTTCTTTCGATATTCATCAATTATACTTTCATAATTCTCATCATTCAGAAAATCATCGTAATACTCATCAAAAATACTTAGTATCTTTTGCACAATCTCTTTTCGATTTTGTATTTTTCCAGTTTCAATCTTTAAAGAGCTTGCTTTTGTTGCTAAAGATTCATCAAAATCCTCTATATCTAAGTTAATATTAATACCTATTCCAATAACTACATAATTAATCTTATCTACTTCTCCACTAATCTCCGTCAAAATGCCACAGATCTTCTTTTGGTTTATTAATATATCATTAGGCCATTTTATTTCTACCTTTTTTTGAATATGGTCTTCTAAGGCAGAGCATACGGCAAGAGCAGTAATAATCGTAAGTCGGGTAATTTTTTCAAAGGATATTTGAGGCTTTAATAAAATTGATAAATAAGCCCCTTTTCTCATAGGAGAAACCCACTCCCTTGAGAACCTTCCTCTCCCTTTATTCTGGCTTTCTGCGATGATGATATCCCCATCTTCGAAAGGCTTTTGCGCTACTATTTTTCCGTAATCATTAGTAGAATCAATTTCCTCAAAATAGTATATGTTTTTTCCTATCCTCTTCGTCCTTAATCCTTCTTGTATTTCATAAGAGTATAAATTATCAGGGCTTTCTACTAGTCTATATCCCAATTTTGTTTTTGACTGAATAATATAGCCTTCCTCTTGAAGCTGCTTAATTACTTTCCATACGGCGGTCCTAGATACACCAAATACAGTGCTCAAATATTCTCCAGATAAATATTCTGTTTTATTTTCTTTTAAAAGTTTAAGGATTTTTTCCTTCATGCAAATCTCCAATCTATTACAAGTTGATATTGCACCTGCGGCGCATTAGTTCTAAGTTTTGCGTTGTAATTTCTATGTAAGACCTTCTCACCATAAAAGAATAAATCCCGTGAAGGATTTTATCAATATTATAGTAAAAATACAAATAAAAAATATTTTTTCATAAAATGATTGACATTTTTGAACTTATAAAATAATATATATTAAAATCATAATAAATGCAATGACTGAGAACAAGTAAGAATTTTAACTCCTAACAGAAAGATGCCGGTTGATGCAAGGCATTCAGGTGTGACTTTCCCAATACATCTCAAGAGCAACTCTCTGAAAGAGCAATATGTAGGAGACGTCCGATAAGCATCGGTTATATGCTTAAGTATGTAAGTACTTGCTGAGGTTTCTATTGTGAGATAGAAACGAACATTGGTGGTAACGCGGTTAATCCCGTCCTTTGAATAAAATTTAAAGGGCGGGTTTTTTTACGTAGTGGAATAGATTTCCCAAACGAACCAAACTAAATAAAACAAAAGTAATGATTGAGAACAAGTAAGCATTTTAAACTCCTAACAGAAAGGTGCCGGTTGATGCAAGGCACTAAGGGATGATTGCTGAATACATCTCATGAACTGCCCTCTGAACCATACTCTAGTAGGAGGAGCCCGGTGAGCATCCGTTATATGCTTAAGTATGAAAATACTTACTGAGGTTTCTATTGCGAGATAGAAACAAACTTAGGTGGTACCACGGAATCCCCGTCCTTTGAATATAATTCGAAAGGCGGGGATTTTTTTCGCGAGCTAACGAGCAAAGCAAAAGTGCAGCTTTCGCGGTAGTAGACATATAACGCAGCAGACAAACGGCTTGCCGATTTGGATACAGAGTTATATAGATACGTAAATGAAAGCGTAGTTTCATTTTGCGAGTAGGACGACTTCGGAAACGGCAAGTCGATTCCGAAGGGCCACAATGACAACCTATAATACGTAACAACTCATTAAATTCAGAAAATTCTAAATTTTCAATTAGTTAAGGAGGATATATTATGTCAAATATTAAATTTTTTAGTGGAGAACAAATTCCGTTGGAGATGCACAAAGTGCGCATCGTACAAAAATTAAACTTACAACCTGTCGAAAAGAGGCTAAAAGCAATCACTGAAGCTGGCAATAATACTTTTCTTTTAAAGAACCGGGATGTTTTTATGGATATGCTAACGGATAGTGGTGTAAATGCTATGAGCGATCGACAATTAGGTGCTATGATGGTTGCAGATGATAGCTATGCTGGAAGTGAAACATTTTTTCGATTAAAAGAAAAGATTACAGATATCTTTGGCTTTGAGCACTTCTTACCAGCTCATCAGGGGAGGGCTTGCGAAAATATCATTGCTCAGACTTTAGTAAAGCCTGGAAACATCATACCTATGAACTATCATTTTACTACTACAAGGGCTCATTTTGTTTTAAATGGGGGAACTGTAGAAGAGCTCATTATCGACGAGGGATTAGAAGTGATTTCCAATCATCCCTTTAAAGGAAATATATGTGCTGACAAGCTCAGACATTGCATTGACAAACACGGCGCAGAAAATATTCCCTTCGTACGTATGGAAGCAGGTACCAATTTAATTGGTGGTCAGCCTTTTTCGTTAGAAAACTTAGAAGAAGTTCAAGAGCTTTGCAAAGAAAACAAAATACTATTAGTTTTAGATGCCAGCTTATTAGCAGATAATCTTCACTTTATAAAGGTAAGAGAAGAACAATGTAGAGAGTTGTCTATTAGAGAAATCACAAAACGTATCTCCGATCTCTGTGACATTATTTATTTTTCAGGCAGAAAGCTAGGTTGTGCTAGGGGTGGTGGAATCTGTATAAGAGATGAGAAGATTTTTGCTCAAATGAAGGAATTCGTAACTTTATATGAAGGATTTTTAACTTATGGTGGAATGTCTGTAAGAGAAATAGAAGCTATGACCATTGGCTTAGAGGAAACAATGGATGAGGAAGTCATTAATCAAGGACCTGAATTTATTGCATTTATGGCAGAAGAATTACAAAGAGGTGGTGTTCCCGTCATTACCCCTCCAGGTGGTCTTGGATGCCATATTAATGCTATGAAATTCGTCAGCCATATTCCTCAAGAACAATACCCAGCGGGAGCATTAGCAGCAGCAATCTATATTGCTGGTGGCATAAGAGGAATGGAACGTGGAACATTATCTGAGGAAAGAAATTCGGATGGCAGTGAACACCCTGCAGATATGGAACTAGTCCGCTTAGCCTTGCCTCGCAGAGTATTCACTTTATCCCAAGTGAAATACGCTGCTGATAGGATTATTTGGCTATACAAAAACAGACATTTAATAGAAGGCTTGACTTTTGTCGAGGAACCTAGAATACTACGCTTTTTTACTGGTAAATTAAAACCTGTATCAAACTGGCAAGAAAAACTAGTCTCAGCATTCCGAGATGATTTTGGCGATAGCCTATAAAAAACGCATTCGGTACTGATTATTAGCACTAGGGTATTTCTTTTGGGTCGAGATTCTCCTGCACTCAAGGATGACTTTTTCAGGCTGGAGCTTGGGCTAAAAAATCGGACTACTGTATTAAATCAAAAGATTAGATGTGGGGAGGACACAGTTTCCCTACATCTAATCTCGCCTTTAAGCGAGTAATGGTTTTGCTGACCACCTTATCACCTGACCACCTGACCACCTGACCACCTTACTGCCTTACCGGCAACCGTATAAACACACTTGTCCCCTCTCCAAATACAGACTCAATCCATATACTTCCCTTATGTTTTTCTACAATCTCTTTGGCAATGAACAAACCTAGACCTGTAGAATCTTCACTGTATTCCATTTTCTTAGATTTATAGTATCTATTAAAAACAATAGGGAGTTCTTCTTCTTTAATCCCTATCCCATTGTCTCTAACTTCAAAAATAATATCCTTTTTACTGTATTCAACAATAAGAACCTTCACCTTACCATCACTTGGTGTATACTTTATGCTATTAATTACTACATTTTGTATGACCTGTTGTAATCTATTTTGATCACCTTCAATTATAAACTCTTCTAATTCTAGAGACATTTCCAATTGAATATCTTTTTTATTTGCCTCTAGATTCATATCTATTACGACCTGTTTTATTAGTTGAATAAGATTTAATTTGTCAAATTTAAATTTGATTTTGTTTGTCTCTAATCTTGAAATCAGAAACAAATCTCCTATTAGCCTATTTAAATACTGAGTTTTAATCTGTACTCTTTTTAAATAGCGATCTACATCTTCTTTTTCTGTAACTATTCCATTTACAATGGCATCAATATAACCTTGTACGATAAAAAGGGGGCTTCGAAGATCGTGTGATATATTTAATACAAAATTCTGCTTATCTTTTTCGATCTTCATATTTTCTTCATAAGACTGTTTTAATTGACTGGTCTTATCTTCTACGATTTTTCCTAAGTTTTGATTCATAAATTCCAATTGGTAGGCGAAGCGATCTGCATCATCATATTTTTGAGCGAATTTTTGAGCTACAATAAGTGCACAGAGCACCATAAATATATGACCATGCTGAGATGTACTAATCCATACATTCACTATACCCACTGGCATAAAGCCTTGATTATGCAATAAGTCGAAAATATAACTAATTGTAAAGCTTAATCCTCCAATAAGCATGATTATGCTTGTCTTTTTAATTAAATATGCTCTAAGTATTGTAATGAAATTGACGAAAACCAGGACACGCCCCATCCAAATATGCAAAAAATTTGCTACAGTAATCCATCTTTCAAAGGGATATATGGTTGTTATAGTAGCGATGATTAACATACTAACTAAAAAACATTTATGCTTTTTATTCATTGGAACTTCAAAGTGAAGTAGATGATATATAATATTAATCATAACTAAGTTAAAAATGAGAAAAAAACGAATTAATTCCCTCCAGTATTGTGATTTTAATGCAATAGACTTATAAATAAGCAAGAGATTAGAGTCTAAAAGGGTTGTAATGATACTCCCAAAACTCAATAAACCTAAAAATAATAAGTATTTCTCACTGGTCTTTTGTTTATATAAGGAAAAACTATATATCATAATGATAAAGTAAATACCGATTGCAAAACTATTCACGATTAAATTGGTGTATTCAAGGCCTGTAATCACAGCACATGGACCGATAAAAATTCGCCAAGGGAATTCTCGGTAATTAATACGATTTTTTGCCTGCATGACAATATCTAATTCATAACCTTCCTCACTTGCAATATAATCCTCTTCATCTAATCGTACTACGTGCATTCTATGAATCTCTTGTATTCCTCCAGGAAATCTATAATTTACGAGCTCTTTCCCATTTACCCAAAGTCGAAAGGCTTGCATGTCCGATAATAAAAGAGATAATACTCTTCTCTCGTCTGTCATTATCCTTAAACGATATGTCCTTTCATTCTTTGACCGATCTAGGCTACCTCTTACTTTAGTTAAATAATTTGATTGTTCAATATTCTCTTCTAATTGACTTGGGCTGAGCAATAGCCCATCGTATACTTCCCATTCTCCACTAAGAGAGTACTTTACATGGCCGTCCCAACTGAGGTCCCTAGCATCGAGTACTCCTTCTTTTGCGTAAAGGCGAAATGCATCTGTATTATAATTTCCTATGTAAACTAATAATTGTACAGACAAAAACACACAGATTATTGCACCTATTAATCGTTTTTTAGAAATTTTTATCATGTCTTTTATCCTTCTATTCCCTTTTTAATTATTGTATAATAAATATGGAGGTAATGCTATGATGAATATATTATTAGTTGACGATGACTTCGACATCTGTGAAATTATTAAGATCAATCTTTCTTCTCATTACTATAACTTACACATTGCCAATGATGGTAAGGAGGCTTTATCTCACTTACATAATCACCATATTGATTTAGTACTATTAGATATTATGTTACCAGATTTAGATGGAGTAGATTTTTGCGGTGAAATACGGAAGATAAGCAATTGCCCTATTATATTTATAAGCTGTATTGATGATGACAATATAGTCGTCAAGGCTCTAGAAATGGGTGGAGATGATTATTTAGTTAAGCCGTTTAATACCAACGTCCTTATTGCAAGAATTGAGGCTAATTTACGTCGCGTTGAAATCAATATCAATAAAACAGATGATTCTACACTAAAAAAGACTTTTGGAAATTGCATTATAGATTCAAGCGACCACACTGTAATTAAAAATGGAGAACAAATATATTTGTCTCCCTTAGAGTTTAAAATTTTAAACTTTATGATTGATAATCCAAATCAGATTTTATCTCTCAATCAAATATATGATAATATTTGGACCACCCCTAGTTATGGTGATGTACGGACAGTAAAGGTACATGTAAGCAATATTCGAAAAAAGATTGAAGATGATCCTGCAGATCCGCAGTATATTACGACCATTAGGAGAATAGGTTACTATTTTGTTCTAGAAAACAAAACATAGTCGTGATTATTTGTCGATAAATATTCAATAAGATACCATTAGTATTACTTAAATATTTAATAATCACAACTATGATTATGACATTTTTATATAACAATATTTTCTATATTTTTATTATATCTTATTTTTATAAAAAATTGTTTAAAGATATGGTTAAAAATATATCATTGGTTGATTCGTTGGACTGTTAAGATTGGACGGGATATGCGCTTGGTGCATTTCTAGTTTAGAATTTTAAACAGAAGGAAGAAGGCAGCAAGCGAACTTCCTATTGGAGGTGTCTTATTTCTGACTTCTTATATCTTGCTTGTAAGTTTGTAGGGGATAACGGCTTGCCATCCCCGTATCATAAATGCGAATAGTCATCTAAAGTCTTGTGCGTTTTTTATGTTTTCTGTGGGATTTGGTATGCTTTTTTGTTCTACTTCCATTAGTTTCTCTGTTATTGGTTTCTTTTTTATGTTGTTTACCATAAGCATCTTCATGAGAGCCTTTTCGGGGGCGAATGAGGCAGTGCTTATCATATCCTATGAGATCTCTTCTCCCTGCCTTCGTGAGAGCTTCATATACTAAGTCATAATTTTTCGGTTTTCGATACTGTATTAAAGCTCTCTGCATTGCCTTATCATGAGGGTTTTTAGGAACGTATACTTTTTCCATCGTTCTAGGATCTAATTCAGTATAAAACATACAAGTGGACAAAGTCCCTGGAGTAGGATAAAAGTCCTGTACCTGCTCAGGCATATGATTTAAATCTCTCAAATACTCTGCTAATTCTATAGCAGCATTTAAATCTGAGCCAGGATGGCTAGACATTAAGTAAGGAACTAAAAACTGTTTCATACCTAGCTTTTCATTAATCTTTTCATACTTATTTCTAAACTTTTCATATACTTCTCTTTTTGGTTTACCCATCTTTTCTAAAACTTTAGGAGAGATATGTTCTGGTGCAACTTTTAATTGCCCACTAATGTGGTGTTCACATAGCTCCCAAAAAAATTCATCATTAGGATCTGACATTAAGTAATCATATCGAATGCCAGAGCGGACAAATACTTTTTTTACCTCAGGCAATTCTCTTAACTCTTTTAAAAGACTTAGATAATCTTTATGATCCACTTTTAGCTGTTTACATGGCTCAGGATCTAAGCATTGTTTGTTCATACAAACACCATGCTTTTCTTGCTTAGCACAGGCTCTATCTCTGAAGTTCGCAGTCGGACCACCCACATCGTGAATATAGCCTTTAAAATCGGACTCGCTTATGATTTTTTTTGCCTCTTCTATTATAGACTCATGACTTCTAGATTGAACTACTCGACCTTGATGGTAAGTAAGAGCACAGAAATTACAACCTCCAAAGCAACCTCGATTGCTAATCAAACTAAATTTCACTTCCTTAATGGCTGGAATTCCTCCGTCTTTTTCATATATAGGGTGGTAGGTTCGCATAAAAGGCAAATCGTAAACAGAATCTAAGACTTCTCTAGTCATTGGCTCAGGTGGTGGGTTTTGTACAACAAAATAATCTCGATAAGATTCAACAAGGGGTTTCCCTACTACAGAATCCATATTATTAGACTGAATTAGAAAGCTTTTAGCATATGTCTCTTTTGAGGCTAATATTTCATCGTAATGGGGTAAAAAGATAGGCTTATAAGGTCTTTTTTTATCTTTTGTCTTATACACAGTTCCCTCTATAAAAGTAATTTCGGAAACAGGTAATCCGCTTTCTAAAGCCTCCGCAATTTTAATAATTTGCTCTTCTCCCATTCCATAGACGATCAAATCTGCTTTTGCATCTAAGAGTATGGATCTTCTAATCTTATTAGACCAATAATCATAATGAGCAAATCGCCTAAGACTCGCTTCAATCCCCCCTAAAATAATTGGCACATCGCTATATGCTTCCTTGATTTTTGAAGAATAAATAATCGTAGCGCGATCTGGGCGATACCCTCCTTTTCCACCAGGAGAATACATATCGTCTCTTCTCATTCTCTTGGAAACGGTGTACTGGTTTACCATTGAATCCATATTTCCACCAGTTACCAAAAATCCAAGCCTTGGTCTGCCAAATCGCTTAAAATCTTTGATGGATTTCCAGTCTGGTTGTGCAATAATGGCAACTCGATATCCTCTACTTTCTAATACCCTTCCAATAACTGCGGCTCCGAAGGAAGGATGATCTACATAAGCGTCACCTGAGACCAATACAAAGTCTACCTCATTCCATCCCCGTTCAAGTAAATCGTCTTTATCTATAGGTAAAAAATCAATCATTTTTTCATTCCTCTTTCTCATGATCCATCAATTTTAATACTAAGGGTTAGTATAACAAATCAATAAGTAAAATACTAGAATCATTTTAGTCCTTAGTCACTTGTCTTAAGTCACTAGCACTAGGGTATTTTTTTAAAGTCAAAATTCTTCTCTATGCTTAAAGTAACTAGGATAGGAGCTCCAGTTAAATGTAGAGCTATTCTTTTAAAGAGTAAGAGGTTCCTAAGCTTTGCCACGAGATTAATTAGTAACTTCCTTATTTAAATGGCATAAAATATACTAACAATAAAATTGGGGGAATTCCTTTGAATATAGATAGATTAATAGATTGTGATAAAGAGTATGAATCGTATATTATTTCGAACTTAAAGAATTATATTACAGATGAACTTATAGATAGCCATTACTATGAAGAGCTATCCCATCTAGCACCATCCAATGTAGCAAAAGACCTCTTGTTGTCCTTTAGTGAAGATGAGAAAAACCATGCAGAATTATTTGGACAAATATATTATTATTTAAGAGCATCTCATTATACTCCAGAAATAAGCTATATAAAAATTAATGATTATAAAGAGTCCATTATTCAGAAGATGAATGACGAGATTAAAGATTACGAAGAATACAGCAAACAATACTTAAATGCTCCCACTATAGAATGGCAGAATATTTTTTTTGTGGTTAGAGATACAGAAGCCCAACACGCCATGAGACTCCCTTCTCTACTAGAATAAATCAAGAAGCAGCTATCAGCCGCCATTTGGTGGCTTTTTTCATAAGCTTTTACATAGAACTTACAACTACATTGTCTAATTTCTATAAAACAGGGTATATATAATATACTCGTATATATTAATAGTAATAGAATTTTACTTTCATTATTTATAGAATAGAAAGGAAGTGAAATAGGGTTCTCTTTTCAGAGATTCTCTAAATTGTTATGAAAAAAAACCGATTAAAAAGCACCATCCTTAACTTAAAAAAGAGCATAGAACGATTTCCAATTACTGTTTTTTTATCTACTATTCTAGCAGTGCTCTTAATTGTATTTCATGAGCGATCATATACTTTGGCTCAAGCGCAAATTGATAATTTTGTGAGGCTTAATATGCTCGTTGGTTTGAGTATTTTACTTTCTTTGTGTATTGGTTTATTAACAGAGAGAGGATTTTTAAATACTCTTTTTAAAAAAGTTCTTTCCTATATAATTGGTGCTATAATACTTCTATTATATTATTTTCTATTACTTCCTAATTTTAATTTTGTCCCAATGGCTCGATACATAGGATTTGTATTTCTTTTAATCATATCTACCTTTTATATTCCTTGGATTAAGAGAAAAGAGAATTTTGAATACTATGTTATCAAAGTTTTTTCCAGCTTGCTCGTTACATTTGTTTACTCAGGAGTTTTATGTTTTGGTTTATTTGCCATACTATTTACTACAGACCAGCTTTTTGATTTAAGCATTAACGGTAAGTACTATTATTATATATTTTTATTTGTATCCCTTATTTTTGCAGTAGCCCTATTTTTATCAAAAATACCAGGGAGCAAAGATGAGCTTGAGAGTTATACTTATTCTAGATCCTTAAAAGTCTTATTGCTTTATATCATCATCCCATTAATTAGCGTATACACCTTAATACTATATGTATACTTTGCTAAAATCCTCATGACAAGTCAGTGGCCAAAGGGTTTAGTATCCCATTTAGTTCTATGGTACTCATCTATTAGTGTCGGAGTGATCTTTTTAATATCCCCTATTTTAAAGGATAATCCTGTAGGAAGAATATTTAAAAATGTCTTTCCTAAAATAATCATCCCTATTTTGGCAATGATGTTCGTATCGATTGGTATTCGCATTAATCAGTACGGTATTACAGAAAATAGATACTATGTAGTACTGCTAGGTCTTTGGGTTTTAGGCATTATGCTTTATTATTCAATCGTAAAAAAGACAAAAAATATCATCGTGCCCATTACTTTATCCCTTGCAATACTCATAGCCATTTTAGGCCCATTAAGCAGTTTTTCTTTTACTATAAGTAGTCAAAATAGTCGCTTTGATGAGGTTTTGTTAGAGAACAATATGTTAGTCGATGGCGCCATTGTAGCGAATACATCTATTCCTTCTGAAAGCAAAAAAGAAATCACCAATATTATCAACTATTTTGAAATGTACCACCAATTTGAAGATTTAAAGTCCCTTCCTGAAAATTTTACTGTATCAAATATGGAATCGGTTTTTGGTTTTCCTTACAATCCTTATGATTATTTTGACAACGAATACTTCTATTATAATTTAGATATGAATGGAGGCTTCACTTTAGATATTACAAATTATGATTATTACATTAATATTAGCACATGGAATGAACAAATTATATCTACTAAAGATCTAGACATAAAATACTATAGAAATAACAACGAATTAACCATTAAAAAAGGAGAGGAAATTTTATTATCTCAAAATATTCTAGATTATGTATTAGATATTTATAAAAACAGTGATATTAAAGCTATAGAAAAAGGTATTACATCCTCTGTTGAAGATATGTCTATTGAAATCGAAAACGAAAAAGTAAAAGCAAAACTCATTTTCACTAGCATTAACGGTCAAGTGAAAGAGGATGTGGAAGAAGGAATACTACTTGAAAGTGCAGATATGATACTACTACTGAAAATAAAGTAAATTTTGTGGTTGGCCGGTTGGTTCGTTGGACGGTGGACGGAAAAACCTCAATAACTGAATGCTGAAAGCTGAAACTTGGGTCACCAAAGGTGACCGTAAGACGGAATGGTGGAACACCGTTCCGTGCTTTTGCTGACCACCTGACCACCTGACCACCTGACCACCTGACCACCTGACTACCTGACTACCTGACTACCTGACCACCTAGTTAACAATTTTCATCGTAAACTTCTTTCCCTTAATAGTAGAATTTTGTAGTCCTTTAAATGCCATCATGCCCTTGCCTTCAAAAATTTCTACATAGGTACAGGTGTCTTGTACATCTATTATTCCAATTTGATCTGCTTCAATACCTTCGATATGTGTCAATGCGCCCATAATATCACCAGGTCGTATTTTTTTCTTTTTGCCTGCATTGATTCTTATTCTCGTTATTTCTTTATTAATTTTTGCAGCTTTGTTCGTCTTTCGGATTACTGCTCTTTTAGGTTTAGAGTAAACGCTTTCTTCAAATGCTTCTTGCAAACTCTCTAGACTAAATTTTTCTATTTTATATCCTAGATAATCTTCTATTTCTTCAAATCTTCTGCTTTCTTTTTCACTTACCAAGCTAATAGCTACACCTTTATTATCTTTACGACCTGTTCGTCCAATTCTATGAACGTGGTTTTCTCTCTCGTAGGGAACTTCGTAATTAATGACATGAGTAATATCTTCTACATCAATACCCCTGG
Organism: Alkalibaculum bacchi; assembly: GCF_003317055.1. Classification (NCBI taxonomy): domain Bacteria; kingdom Bacillati; phylum Bacillota; class Clostridia; order Eubacteriales; family Eubacteriaceae; genus Alkalibaculum; species Alkalibaculum bacchi. The sequence continues at coordinate 45,649 of NZ_QNRX01000008.1, read as the reverse complement.
CGGCAACATCTGTAGCTACTAAAAATTGAACTTCTCCTTTTTTAAAGGCGTTTATGGTCTGAAATCTCTCCCTTTGAGTCATTCCACCATGTAAGATAGCGCAAGAATATTTGTTTTTCTTTAAGATGTTTCCTATTTCCTCTGCCTTCTCTCTCGTATTGCAAAAGAGAATAGAGCTTCCAGTCTTTTCCGTATCGATAATTTTCATAAGAACAGATATTTTATCTTCATTATGGACTTTGTAGTAGTATTGTTGAATCTTTTCATGAGTAGTGTAGCTGGATGTAATCTCAATATTTTTGCTGTCTTTCATGTAAACATTGCATATTTCTTCAATTCTCTCTGGCATAGTCGCGGAAAATAATAAAGTGACTCTATTTGGGGGCAAAGTTTTGATAATTCCCTCTACTTGATCAATAAATCCCATATTTAACATTTCATCTGCTTCATCGATAATCAAGTATTTAATAGATGAAATATCTAAAGTACCTCTTTCTATATGATCCATTGTTCTACCAGGCGTCCCTACGACTATATGGACCCTTTGGCGCAACTCCCTCTTTTGCAAATCAATGGGATGCCTTCCATAGAGTGCAGTTGCCCTGACTTTTTTGAATCGACCGATGTTTTGAACATCTTCTTTAATTTGCAAAGCTAACTCTCTTGTTGGTGCTAAAATCAAAGCTTGAGGTTTTTTCTCTTCGATTTGCACTTTTTCACATAAAGGAATAGCAAAGGCTGCCGTTTTACCGCTTCCCGTTTGGGATTTTACGATCAAATCCCTCCCCTGCATCACTAGCGGAATCACTTGTTCTTGCACTTCCATAGGACTATCGTAATCTAATTTATCTAAAGCTTTAAGAACTTCATCGCTTATAGTAAAATCTGAAAATTTCATTTTATCACCTAATTTTTGACTTACCTTTCTTTGGCATTGTTTTCTAAACAGTAGTTTATTATACATGAAAAAAAGAGTGAAAACTACTCTTTTCAGAAATCCTCTAATAATTGACGAAATAAGAAAAGACTCTTATAATTTAATAATATGTAATTCACTTTAAAGTAAAAGAGGTCTATATGAAAAATACTATAGTAAAAGATACCCTACGTGAGATCAAAAAAAGTTTTAGCCGTTTTATATCCATATTAGCCATTATCGCTATAGGAGTTGGTTTCTTTGCTGGAATTAAAGCTAGTGGCAAAGATATGAAATTAACCGCTGATACTTATTACGACGAAAAACAATTAATGGACATTCGAATCCTTTCTACTATGGGATTTGACGAAAAAGATATAGACGCAATAGAAAAAACTGCTCATGACATAGATGTATATCCATCTCATTTTCTAGATGTATACGCTGAAAAAGGTTACGTGCAAGATACTGTAAGAGTACATACATTATCAAAGTCAACAAAAATCAATAGTGTACAAATCGTCCAAGGACGTATGCCTGAAAAATCTGGAGAGTGTGTTGTAGAATCTGCATTTCTTCGAGAAAACTTATACAATATAGGCGACACGATTAAACTTACAAATGAAGATAAAGATCTTTCTGATAATTTAGTAAAAGATGAGTATACCATCGTAGGAACCATATATAGCCCACAGTATATTTCCTATGAAAGAGGTCATTCGTCAATAGGAAATGGTTCAATAGACTATTATCTTATGATCCCAGAAGAAGATGTTTTGTTAGACGTATATACTGAGGTTTACTTATTCAGCGAATCAGCACAAAATCAATCTAGCTACTCATCTGCTTATGAAGACAAGGTTGACCAATTAGTAAAATCTTTAGAGAAAACCGCTGGTGTTCGAGAAGAAGGAAGATATAACGAAATTCTCTCTGAAGCCCAATCCAAATTAGACGATGCAAAAGGTGAACTACAAGATGGAAGAAAAGAATTAGAGGACGGTATTAAAAAAGCCAATAAGAAATTTGGGGATGCTCAGAAAAAAATTGACGATGGTCTAGAAACCTTAAAAAATCAAGAAAATTCTTTTTGGTCCCAAATTAATAGCGCCCAAAAGGAAATTGATGCAGGTCTTGAGGAGCTTTCTTTAGGACAAAAAGCCTATGAAGAAGGTTTGATTCAGTATAATCAAAGCGTAAAAGAAATAGAAGCAAACATAAAGTCCTTAAATGAAAATAAGGATAATTTGCCCCTTGAAGAATACGAAGCAGCCTTAGGACAGTATCAAGGAGCCTTAGCACTATTACAAGCTAAGGGCGAGGAACTCTCTCTTTCAAAAGAGCAGATAGATGCTGGCAAAGGTAGCCTTAATCAAGGACAAAAAGAACTTGATGCACAAAAAACAAAAGGAATCTCTGAGATTAATAAAGGGAAGGCAGAGCTCGCAAAGGCTCAAGAAACATTAAAGAATGAAAAAAATAAGTTTACAAAAGAAATTGACAAAGCAAACAAAGAATTAGAGGATGGCCAAAAGGAAATTGATGATGCACAAAAGGAGATCTCAGATATCGAAAAGCCAATCTGGTATGTCAATACTAGAGCCGACAACCCGGGTTATACAGAATTTGGTCAAAATGCAGATCGAATTGATGCTATAGCTAAAGTATTTCCTGTCTTCTTTTTGCTCGTTGCAGCTTTAGTAAGCTTAACAACTATGACTAGAATGGTTGAAGAACAACGTATGCAAATAGGGACATTAAAGGCATTAGGTTATAGCAAGGGTTCTATTGTCTCTAAATATTTTTTCTATGCAAATTTAGCTAGTCTTGTAGGAAGTATATTGGGTCTTACAGTAGGATTTCGCCTTTTTCCATGGGTAATCTTTACAGCTTATGGAATTATGTACGATTTACCTTCTGTTATTACACCCTTCCATATGGACTTCGCTCTGTATTCTATTCTAGCTGCTCTTATATGTACTAGCTTGTCTGTCTACTTAGCCTGCTATAAGGAATTGCTTTCGCCACCTTCAGCTCTTATGCGCCCTAAGGCTCCAAAAACTGGAAAGAGAGTACTCCTAGAACAAATACCCATCCTATGGAATCGAATGAGTTTTACTACTAAGGTTACCGTAAGAAATTTATTTCGTTACAAAAAGAGAATGCTTATGACCGTTATTGGCATTGCTGGAAGTACATCTTTAATTTTGATTGGTTTCGGTGTTAAAGATTCCATATCAGATATTTCTAAAATGCAATTTGGAGAGATTTCTCATTACGAAATGATGACGGTACTAAAAGACGATGCAGACATGAATGAAATCCGCAAGGTTTTTCAATCTGAGAAGAACATTACAAATTATTTGCCAGTTTATACGAATAGTACAAAAGCTTCAAGCCAAGGAACAGATTATCCAGTCACCATATTTGTGCCAAGTGATGAAAATAAGATAAGTGAATTTATCCATTTAAGGACACATGAAAACCATAAACCAATCAAACTAGATCAAGATGGTGTAGTTATTACAAAAAAGCTTTCTCTTTTGTTAGACCTTGATATTGGTGATGAAATTCTAGTAGAAGACTCTGATAATAAACCTCTACATTTTGAAATAACTGGTATTGCAGAAAATTATATTTCTCATTATGTCTATATGACCCGTGACTATTACGAGCAGAGCTTTGATATAAATATTACCAACAATGTCATTCTCTCAAATCTAAAAGACGATTCAGAAAACTATAGAAATCATTTTTCTGAAAAGCTCATGAAATTTGATGATATAGTAGGGGTTCATTTTACCCTAGATAATGTAGAAATATTTGATGATATGATCGTAAGCTTAAACATTGTCGTGCTGGTCTTGATCCTATCAGCTAGCTTACTAGCTTTTGTCGTGCTGTACAATCTGACAAATATTAATGTCAATGAACGAATACGAGAAATTGCCACCCTAAAAGTTCTTGGTTTTTACGACAATGAAGTGTCTGCTTATATTTACAGAGAAAATATTGCACTTACTTTGATAGGTATCCTTGTAGGAAGTGGGCTAGGAACTCTTCTTCATGAATTCGTCATGCAAACGGCAGAAACGAATGATTTGATGTTTGGAAGAAACATTACAGTACAAAGTTACATCCTTTCAGCAATCTTGACTTTACTGTTCTCAATCATTATAAATATTGCAGTACACTTTAAGCTAAAGAAAGTACACATGGTAGAATCTTTAAAATCTGTTGAATAATAATTTAGACTCTAGTCATTAGCATCCGTGTATTCCTTTAGGGTCACTTCCCTAGCAAAGATAATTAATAAATACTACATGATGCAGGAAGTAATTTTTCCGCTTTCTGCAAAGAAAAAAGAGGAGATAAAAATTTTTATCTCCTCTTTTTTCCGCTCAAATTTTGTTGTATATAAGGTTATTTTGATAACTATAGTAATAGGTTATTTATGAAATCCATTTTTGAGATATTTTAATACCTTCTGCTGCATTTGTAGTAAATGCGTCAGATCCGATATGATCGCAAGCTTCTTTTGTTACTGGGTTTCCACCGATGATAATCTTAACATCATCTCTAACACCAGCTTCTTTTAATGCATCCACTGTATCTTTCATAGATTCAAGAGCTAGTGTAAGTACGCCGCTCATACCAACGATATTTGGTTTTACTTCTTTGACTTTTTCTACAAAAGCTTCCACTGGTTGATCAATACCTAAATCGTATACTTCAAATCCTGCTGCTTCAGCCATGCTCTTAAAGATGTTTTTACCGATATCATGTAAGTCACCATGTACTGTTCCTAGTACGATACTTCCAGCTTTAGAAGTAATTCCGTTTCCGATTACTGGTTTTAAGGCATTGATTGCTTCAGTTAATAATTCTCCAGCAAATATCAAGTCTCCTACAAAATATTCGCCTTGTTCGAATAAATCCCCAACGATTGCCATACCATCTTGGCAAGCTGCAACAGCTGCTTGTCCTTCATCTTCACTTGGATTAGTAGCAACAAATTCTTTAATCGTATCTAATACCACTTCTTCATCCAGATCTCCTACAGCTTGTGTCAACGATTTCAAATCAATCATCATATACCCTCCTTGATAACATACTCAAGTATGTTCAAGTATATATTAACATACCCAAGTACGTATGTCAATATATTATTATATATTATAACATTTTTATAATTATATTCATACAAAATTTCACTAATACATTAAAATCCTTCTAAAATCTGTTATAATATCTATATCAGCAAATAATCTTTGTAAAATTACATTACTTTTCATCCTAATATAAGAAAGTAGAAAGGTTTCTATGAAAAGTGTAAACAATCCCAGACTTAATTATTAATTTCATTTCGTATTTCTTAATAAAACAAATATATTTTTAGGGTTGATATTATGGCTAATAAAGGAAAGAGTACAAAAAAAGAATTGCAAGATAAAGCATTTGAATTGTTTGAAAACAGAGGTTACGACAATGTAACTATAGATGAAATATGTACAGAGCTAGGTTTAACAAAAGGCGCCTTTTATTATTATTTTAAATCAAAGTCTGATTTATTATTAAAAAGCTATCGCAATACAGAAGGTGACTTGATGACTTTTTATAATAATTGTATACATTTACCAGCTGACGAACAACTAAGGGCCATATTTGATTGGTATTTAAATCATTTTAGATTAGAGGATTTTCAAAATGCGACTATTATGCTGCCTATACAATCAGATTATTCGGGCAAAGGTCATTTCATTCCTCACACGACTCAAAAAATCATCCTAGAAAATATCCTAAATAAAGGAAAACAAAAGGGCTGTTTTACCCCTACAATTAACTCAAGCGAAATAGGCAATTTTATCTATACTTATTTAATAGGCTTGGCTTGCCTTTGGAGTTACTATCAAAAGAATATAGATGTTGAAATGGAATTAAATAATTTCTACTACAATATCCTACTGCCAATGCTTAAAGCGCCTGATTTCTAGTCGCTAGTCCCTAGCATCAAGGTATTCCTCTAAGGTCAAAGATCCTTCGCTACGCTCAGGATGACGAGCCAGCGGCTCGAATCAAAAAAACTTGTGCTACTATACTCAAAAAGCAAGGAACGAACACAGTTCGCCCTTGCCTATTCTCGTCTAAAGTCGAGTTTGATTACTTTTGACATTCTCCTCCCACCCTACCAAGTTCCGCTTTCCGCATTCCACTTTCCACTTTTTTCCCGTCCAACAAACCAGCCATTAACTTCCAGCCTTTAAGGTTTTGCTGATCACCCGACTACCTTACCACCTTACCACCTTACCACCTATTTTAATACACAAAGACTGTACTTCCCTCTGGGCTATTTTCATAGAACCATTTACTGTCATTTACGCTCATTCGGATGCAACCGGCTGATGATTTTTTTCCTAGAGTATCATTGGTAATCTTTCTATCTTTATCCATGGCTACAGAATGAAAAAGATAAGAGCCACAGTAGCGAACCCAATACATTGCGCCGCTATTAAAATAATTAGAGTAGAACCACTCTCCCCTATCTTTGATTTTATATATTCCTGTTTTTGTAGGAGATTTATTCTCTCCAGTAGAGCATATAATTGTTCTTTCTAATAGCCACGATTCTGTGTCTTCGTTTTTCTTTAATACATAAGTTAATTGACGATCAATATCTACCCAAATAAGAGTATCTGTTTTGCTATCTAGTTTTTTCCATCTGATATAGCCTTCTATTTCTTCTTTAGTAAGTTGGTTTCTATTTGTCGGCTCATTTTCTGGGATATATAGTACTTCTCTTGGTACCCAACCTACTTTCCCATTCTTTTTTTTGATTTGATACCAAAGATATCCTCGGTCTTGCTGTATTGTCACAATTTCTCCTGAAGAGACAGTATCTACAGTCTGAGAGTTGTCCACATTTTCCGCCCTCATAATAGCGCCTTCTCGTAAAACAGCCTTTACTCTCGAGGGATGAACTAAGTTATTAAAAGGATTTACCGCTTTTTTGTTATCTACAGACATATCTCTACCCCTTTTCAAATACATTTTCCCTATTAATATATGAAATAGTAATGCTAAAAATGATAAAGAATTATTTGTTTGACACTTATAATAAAATATGATACTATAAACAAGTACTTAAATTAATAGTAAATAAATTTAACATAAATGTTTTCAATTAGTTCTCATGAATGAGTATTATCCTAATTAGAAATGTATTTGTTATAGATATTTCATATATTTAAGGAATATAAATTAGGAGGTACACATACATGAATGGTACAGTAAAATGGTTTAACTCAGACAAAGGTTATGGATTTATTACAGGAGAGGATGGAAAAGACGTTTTCGCACATTTCTCTCAAATTAATTCAGACGGATTCAGAACTTTAGAAGAAGGTCAAAAAGTGAGCTTTGAAATCACTCAAGGTCCTAAAGGTCCTCAAGCTGAAAATATTTCAGTTCTTTAATCAGAATATAACCGTATGCTAAATAGCATACGGTTTTTTATTTTCGACCTTAGAATTGATGCAGGAGATTCTAAGGTTAGAACGAACTACGATACATGGCCACTTCAATCATCTTCATCACTTTATCTAAAATATCTCTCATAAATATAATATCCTTAATATTATATTCTCCGCATTCAAATCTTTTCGTTACACGGTCTACTCCATCTTTCATAGCTTTTATAAAAACTTCTTTCATATCGTCATCTAAATCGCCATTTACAAAACCTTGGCATATATGAATAATTTGATCTTTGTCTAAATTTCCTACAACTTTTGATAATTCATCATAATCTACGATACATTCATTGTTTTTTACCCCTATAGTTTTCATAGCACTTTTTCTCCTTTTACAATTGCTACAGTTTTTAATATATTTAATATATATTCGACATAGGGCTCCAATATTCTGCTTTTTTTATAATAATGTAAATCTCAAGACAAAATTTAATCCCTCACACTTTGCTTTTATGACACGAATGGATACAAAATAACACCTAATCCAAATCCCATGACGATGAGCCAGAGTTCATTAATCCTACTCCTTCGAAGTAAATACAATCCACCAACAAAAATGAGAACAGACCATATATTAAAGTTCTCCATAACAATACTTCCATCTCCATTATTAAAGATTCCAGTTAAAAAAATAGTAATTGCTGCAGCAGCGATTAAGCCTATTGCTGTAGGTCTTAAGGAAGATAGGAGGCTTTGCACTAGATTTTGATCTTTATATTTTAAATAAAAACGTGCTACTACAATACATATAAACATAGCAGGAGTACACAGACCTAGTGTAGCAATAATAGAACCTGGCACTCCTGCAATTAAAGTACCTACAAAGGTGGCAACATTAATTGCCATAGGTCCTGGTGCCATTCCTTCTAGGGCAATGATGTCCGCGTATTGCTGTGCTGTAATCCAAGCATTATTTTGAACTACCGCATCGTAGATCAAAGGTAAAGAAGCGTATCCTCCCCCAAAGGTGAAAATGGCCACTTTAAAAAACTCAAAATATAGTAATAGGTAAATCATTTTTTGGTTGAGCCTCCCATCTTCTTAGATAATAAAATCATTTGTATTACCGTACCTAGTACTCCGCAGAGGAAAATAATAAGAACTGTGTTAATGTTTAACATAAAATCTAAAACAAAGGCTAAGATCATAATCAAAATAGGAAGCCAATACTTATCCCTTAGAATTTTTCCCGAGTAATTTATGAGTACATTAATCATAATGGCGCCTACTACAGCTTGAGCGCCTTTTAATCCATTGCGTACAATAATATTGTCACTAAACAGGGTATAAAAGGTTGAGATTAAGGCTACTGTAACCAAGGGTGGAAGAACTGCTGCTGTCACTGCCACAATAGAACCCTTTAGACCAAATAAGTTATAACCTACCATAATAGAAGCATTTACTGTGAAGACTCCTGGGCTCGTCTGAGACATTGCCAAGATATCAATCATTTCTTCTTCATTAATCCATTTTAATTCGTCGACAAATTTTCTATGCATCAATGGAACAATAACATAGCCCCCTCCAAAAGTTAGAGCACTAATTAAAAAAATCTCTTTAAATAGATTCCACAATGGATGATTTTTTATTCTGTCTACCATATAAACACCTTTTTCTTTCGTGATTTTACCACTGAGCGAATCCACCTTAAGAACATTACCTCTATAGGCGGAGTATGCTCAAGACAGTTAATTACAATATGAACTCGACTAAACTTCAGTAGGGGTCCAATCCACTCACTAAAAAAAGTCTTGTTCAATATTTGCAGTTCATCTTCCTACAGGACACGTTTTAATGCAAATACCACAAACAGAGCCTCGACCTATATGTTGGTAATGTTCCTTCATATGAGTGCTACAGCCATGAGCATCATATAATTCTTTTCTCTCCATACCTTGGATCCAATTTTGTCCTTGAATAGCCATAGCAGGGCAGGAATTCACACAGATTTTACAATTACCACAAGAAGATTCTGTAACAGGAGTGCCTACTGGCAATTCCATATCTGTTAGTATGGTTCCTAATCGAACTCTGGGACCATATTGATGATGAATAAATAAGGCACTCTTGCCAATCCACCCCAGACCTGCAAGAGTTGCTGCAGTCTTATGAGGAAAGGCTCCATAATAAGATTTGTTGTGTAATGATTGAGATGCCGGGATAGGTATTGCACCAAACCCGCAATTTTGAAGAGCAATGGTCGTCTTTAACATCACTTCATTGAGATGATAATTTACACTGCGATAGTGAGAAAAATATGTATCTGTTGGCTCATCTATAATATCATCAATAATTCCATTGGATAACTGAACCACTAGAGAAATCGCATAATGATATCTTGACCAATTTGAGGGTACTACTTTCTCCACATCACTAAACCCCACGTGGCTTATTCCCAATTCTTTCATAAATTCTTTTAAATCATGACCGTTCATGTATATCACCTAATATTGTTTTTATTCTCAATTGTCCACAGGCAGCGTCTATATCTGTGCCATGTTCATGACGTATTTTACAATTAATATTGCTCTTTTTTAAGGTATCATAAAAAGACAATAGAGAAGAATGCTCACTTCTATTGTATTGGCTGCGTTCATCTACTGGATTATAAGGTATTAGATTCACGTAAATTTTATCTTTTATTTCGTTTAGCAATGAAGCCAATTCTAGAGCATCTTCTTTTTTATCATTTACTTCCTTTAGTAGGATATACTCAATAGTCACTCTGCGTTTTGTATTGCTAATATAATACTTGATCGAATCCATGAGCTTTTCTATTGAATATGTGGAGTTGATTTTCATAATTTTTGTTCTCATTTCATCATTAGGGGCGTGAAGAGATATGGCCAAGTTTACTGGCAAATTGATCTCTGCAAATTTACAGATTTTACTTGGAATGCCACTTGTAGAAACTGTAATACAGCGACCTGGAATAGCAAGACCTTTGTGGTCTAATATAATCTCTATAAAATTTATAATACTAGAAAAATTGTCAAAGGGCTCTCCTATACCCATGATTACTACATTGCTTACCATTTCATCTTGTTTCTTATTGTCTAGATAAAGCTGTACCCCCATAATCTGCTCTAGCATTTCACCACTAGAAAGATCTCGTTCTTTATTCAGTAAACCGCTTGCACAAAAACTACAACCCATATTACAACCTACTTGGGAAGTGACACAAACAGATATACCATACTCGTATTTCATCATAACCGTTTCAATTAAATGACCATCTTTTAATTGAAACAAAAATTTAATAGTTCCATCACTTGATTCCTGCTTTTCATATAAAGTTAAACATTGTATATAAAAATGTTCTTCGAGTAATTGCAAACACTCTTCTTTTAGATCTACCATATCCTTAAATTCAAAAACTCTCTTGCGATAAAGATAGTCCCAAATTTGAGATGCTCTGTATTTTGTATGACCTTTCTCTATGATCCAATAAGTTAATTCACTATATGTCAAATCGTATATATTTCTTTTATCCATCTTGTCCTCTTTCTTCGCTTATGAAAACTACTGTTGCTCTATCATAATATCATATTATCATAATATTATAAATATGACGCATATTGCCTCAGCTGATTCGCATATTATACAGGTTAAAAACCTAGCACAAAAATAATTAAAAGCTATCACCAATTTTAATGATTTAACGTACTATATATGGAAATTTAATATAATTAGGAGGTTGTAAAATGTCTTGCTTTTTTGATGAACTTGATTGTTCTACACTATTAATGTTCTTCTTATTGTTAATTGTATTATTTGATAACTGTGGTATTTGCGGAGATGATAATGAAACATTATTGTTCTTCTTCTTGTTGTTAGTAATCTTATTCACAAAATAACTAACACTAGAGAGAACATAAGAAAGCCATCTGTTACAGGTGGCTTTTCTAGTGTTTATAGCTTAACTTCTTTACAAAACCATCATAAGCAATTACAGTATTTTCAAAAACATCGTCAGCAAAACTTTTATAGATTTCTGCATTTTCTATGGCTGTGCTGAAATGTGTTAGAAGCAATTCTTTTACTTCTCCTGATTTTGCCAGTCCTGCTGCTTCTGAAAATGTCATATGTTTATTTTTTATTGCCTTTTTTAAATCAGCATCATCTCCATAAGTACCTTCACAAATAAATAATGTACTACCTTTAATAAAATCTGAAATTGCTTCAATAGGACGAGTGTCCGTTATATAGGAAATTTTTAATCCTTTTCTTTTATTCTCTAATACCATGTTTGGCTCATAAACTTTATTATCATAAGATACAGTCTGTCCCTTTTGTAGTGTTGACCAAAATTGTTTAGGTATATTAAGAGCTATGGCTTTTTCTGGGTTAAATTGAGCTTTTCTTATAATGTCAAATCTAAATCCCATGCAGGATGAAGAATGATCTAGTTCTAATATATTTAAAATGATTTCTGCTTCATTAACTATGGAATACTCTTCGACCACCAGTCTATGAGATGAATGAGTGATAGATAATGGATTTTTAGGATTTTCAATTATTATTAATTCAAAGGGTAGATATGCTATTGTACTAAGCAGCCCTTTCACTGCATCTCTAATTCCTATACACCCTATTATAGTTACAGGTAAAGTTCTGCCGCTATTTCCCATAGTTGATAATAAACCTGGTAAACCAAATATATGATCACCATGGAGATGAGTGATACATATTATATCGATATTCTTAAAACCTGTCTTGTTATTCCTCATAGCTACTTGAGTACCTTCACCACAGTCTAAAAGTATTTTTTTACCTTGGTAATGTATTAAGGTGGAAGATAAAAATCTATTTATCATAGGCATTCCTCCACCACATCCTAATATCTTCAATGTAATCATACGTTCACCTTCATCATTTTTTGTATTAATAAATTACTCAATACTCTTTTTTATTTCCCCATTTCATATTACTACTCATATCATATGATATGAGGTTAAATCGGAAAAATACTATGATAAATCAAAGCATAGACCCTAGCGTTCCAACTTCCTATCCCTTGCATATTTCTTTTGATCTGCTTTTTTAAATAAGTAATATTCACTTATTTAGTATGAATATAGAATCAGGACTTACTTTATATAGCAAGTCCTGGTTTTATTATTTATGCTTATTTTCTGCTTTTGCAATTTGTTTTTTATAGCTTTCAATTTCCTTATCAAACTCTGAAAATTGATCTGATACTTCATTGCTCCATAGATGCAACCCATCTTGATCAAATGTCATTTTTTTCTCAAGCTCAACGTCCTTAAGGTTTTCTTTTAGATCTAATAGTCTACGTTTTTCTGAATCTGAGTAATTGCTTTTCATATAATTGACCTCCATATAAAAATATTTTCTCGGTACTGTTCTTCTCTTAAATGAATTCAAAATAGGCAAATTTTATTTCTCAAAATATAAATTTCAAAATAAATTTATTCTTTACAAGTATTATTCTTTGCCTATTTAACCAAAGTAAACGATGTAAGTATAGGAAAACAAAACAATTATTGAATTTATCAAAAATTAAAATTAGCGTATTCGTATTTTGAGATTAGAATAATGAGGTGTAGATATGACATATAATACAAAGGACAGATTTTGTGAATATTCATAATTATATAGCTAAAACTAAGAATAGGTAGTTAGATTGTTGTATTCATAATTTGATAAAGGAGACAGATATATGGAAAAGTATACAATCAAACATTTGCAGAATCAAAATCGATTTATTATAACAAATGAAATGGGAATCGAAATTGGAAAATTAAAATACGATGTAAATAATACAGATAATTTTGTGATTTTATCTACTGTTATAACCCCCGACTACAGAGGACAATCTTTAGGTGAAAAATTAGTTCAAGAAGCTTTAGATTATGCAAAAGGAAATCACTTTTATGTGGAGTCGATATGTAGTTTTGCAGATAAATTTATTTAAGGGATGACCTCGTCATCCCTAGTTCTAAGTTTTACATTGTATGTTCTATGTAAAATCTCTAGGTCATGAATAATAATAGGTATGTTAGCTGTATTAAAATAAATACTTAATGGAAAAGTGTACTTTTATCATTAAAAAATGAGTAGTACAATACCTACTCATCTTCAGAAATCAGTTATTCTATTTTTTCTTTTGCTATTGCTAAAAATTCATTGGCCTTTTTTATGCATTCTACGGCTTCGCCAATAGCTTTACCTGTTTCTTCTTTCCCTATAGCTATTGCCTTTTGAGACCACTCGCTAAAATCTTTTGCATGATCTTCGTTGTGATCTACCCAATGACTTAGAAGTATTTTTAATTTCTTAAAATCAGCATCTACTGATTCGTGAGAATGAGTGTGATCATGTGAATGACCATGGCTGTGATCATGTGAGTGACTGTGTTCATGAGAATGAGTATGACCGTGCTCGTGTGAATGATCGTGATTGTGAACCATATTCTTTCCTCCTTCGTGTGATTTTACAGATATATTATATCATAAAATAATGCAGATTGCGCTCAATGCTTTTCCTATTATGGGCAAATACATGTCTCCAATACTTATATCTATTGTCATAAGATAGTAGAATTCTATCTAAATACCTAGTAAAGAATTTTTAATTATTCAAATCATTTATTTTAAGTATACTACATTAACTTGTTGAGGTTTTTTGTAAGAGGTGGTATAATTATCATCACATTTTGTATTACTGACAATTGAATTTCGGATGAAGATTATGGGAGAGAGATGTATCATCCGCCGAAGAAGTTACGCTTTCAGGCAAAAGGACCATAATTGGACGAACCTCTGGAGAGCCTCAATGTGAGCACCGAAGGAGCAAGCTGATTAAAAATTTAATCAGTGAAACTCTCAGGTAAAAGGACAGAGCTTAATCTTTTAAGTTATTGAATTTTGGGGCCAAATCACGTAGATTTGGTCCCTTTGTCTTTTAGAGGCCTTCTTTTACAATTCAATATTAAAAAGGAGGATAAAAATGGAAAATGCAACAAATGTATTGCAACAAATTAACTCTTTTGTATGGGGACCCCCTCTACTAATTTTATTAGTAGGTACTGGAATCTATCTGACCTTACGCTTGGGACTAATTCAGGTATTTAAACTGCCTTTAGCTTTGCGCTATCTGTTTTCCAAGGATCCTGATGACAAAGATGGACAAGGGGATGTGTCTAGCTTTGCAGCTTTATGTACTGCTCTCGCTGCCACAATAGGTACAGGTAATATCGTTGGAGTAGCTACTGCTATTAAAGTAGGTGGCCCTGGAGCACTATTTTGGATGTGGTTAGCTGGTTTCTTTGGCATGGCTACTAAGTATGCAGAGTGCTTATTATCTGTAAAGTATAGAGTCGTAGATGAAAACGGAGAAATGTCCGGTGGACCGATGTATTACATAGAGAGAGGCTTAGGTAATAAGTGGCTTGCAAAAGCATTTGCTTTTTTTGGCATAGGAGTTGCACTATTTGGTATCGGAACTTTTGCGCAGATTAATTCCATCACTGAAGCGGTTAATCTTACCTTTAATGTTCCTATATTAGCCACTGCAATAATCATCACCGTCCTCGTTGCACTGATTACTCTAGGGGGAATCAAAAGTATCTCTAAAGCAGCAGAGGTTATCGTACCTTTCATGACTGTATTTTACGTTGCTAGTTCAATACTGATTCTTGGTTTAAATATTGAAGCTCTTCCTTCAACAATTATTCTAGTTGTAAAAAGTGCCTTTACTCCTACAGCTGCAACAGGTGGATTTCTCGGTGCAAGTGTAATGCTTGCTATTCGAAGTGGAGTAGCACGAGGTGTTTTTTCCAATGAATCTGGACTCGGAAGCGCCCCCATTGCAACTGCTGCTGCAAAAACAAATTCTTGTGTAAAACAAGGGCTCATTTCTATGACAGGAACTTTTTTTGATACCATTATCGTATGTACCATGACAGGTTTAATCCTCATTATGACAGGGCAATGGCAAGGCGATTATGCAGGAGCTAGCATGACGAGTATGGCCTTTAAACAGGGTTTAGGTGGTTGGGGATCTTATATCGTCACCATCGGCCTAATCTTCTTTGCTTTTACGACGATATTAGGTTGGAACTACTATGGGGAAAGGTGTACAGAGTATTTATTTGGTGTAAAAGGGATTCAACCCTACCGATATATCTTTATTGTGTTAGTGTCTGTAGGGGCGTTTCTTAAATTAGATTTGATTTGGATTTTAGCAGATATCGTCAATGGACTAATGGCCTTACCAAATCTAATCGCTCTCATAGGTTTAAGACATGTTATAAATAATGAAACGAAGATTTACTTCCAGCAATCAAAAGAAAAAAGCAAAGCAAAGCTATCAAAAACAATATCTTCTGTAAATGAAATATAATTTATTATTTTAGGTAGGTGATTCGTCATCTACCTTTTTTAATAAGAATTAAAATGTAATAAACTCGTCTTATTCTTTATTTGATTGAACCTTGTATATGTACTTCTTGGTTCATTGATTGTAAACCAAGATTATTTTTTTGATTGACAATGGTTTTATAGTTTACTATAATGATATCATTCTATAAATAATACATATTTGAAAGGATCAATATGAAAAATCAAAAAACCACTACTCTTACTTTTATGGGTCTTATGACTGCAACGATGTGCATATTAGGGCCACTTTCTATGGCTATCCCCTTCTCCCCTGTACCCATTAGCTTTACAAATCTAGCCATATACTTTGCTGTAATCTTATTAGGATGTAAAAATAGTACCATTAGTACTTTAGTTTATCTATTAATGGGGCTCGTTGGTATACCTGTTTTTTCTGGTTTTACAGCCGGACCAGGAAAACTATTAGGTCCAACTGGGGGGTATCTCATTGGCTTTATTTTCATGGCTCTTATTGCAGGATACTTTGTAGACAGATTTAATGGAAAGATCTCTATGCAAATCCTTGGGCTAATTCTAGGCACTATGGCTACATATGCATTAGGCACCTTATGGTTAGCATATCAGGCAAATCTAACCTTTAAAGCTGCATTATTTGCTGGAGTAATCCCTTATGTTTTAGGCGATGGCATTAAATTAGGTATTGCTATTGCTTTAGGAAACCCAATAAAAGAGCGCCTGCATCGCATTAGTCGCTAGTCATTAGTCTTTAGTCACTAGCATTAGGGTATTCCTTTTGGGTCAAGATCTTTCGCTTCGCTCAAGATGACTTAAGCAGGAGCCAATGTTAAAAGTAGGATTTTCTATTGAATAAATATGTCATCAATTCACTAGGATTTCTCTTACCACTTCATCTAAGGTAGTTGCGGACGATACAATCAAGTTTCCATTACAGAGTAGCATCTTGTTTATTTTATCAAAATACAATATAATTTCTTATATAGAATTGATTTCAATACATTTTCTAATAAATAAACAAAAGGGGTACCTTTATAATGGAAATAAAACCAGTAGTAGCTATGGAGCAACTAAACACCATAGAAAAAGATTTAAAGCGATTTTTATTGTCCTATCGATTTGGACTTGAAGAGGTAATGACAAAAATCAATATTTTAAGACAAGATTTTCAATATATTCATGACTACAATCCTATTGAACATGTTAAATCTAGAGTAAAAAGCCCTGAGAGTATTTTGAAAAAAATAAACAGAAAAGATTTAGAGATTTCTAAAGCTTCTATAAAAGAGAATATTCGGGATATAGCAGGAATTCGCATTGTTTGTTCCTTTATATCAGATATTTATACAATAAGCGAAATGATTCAAAGCCAGAAAGATTTAAAGATTGTCGAGTGCAAAGACTATATAAAAAATCCTAAACCTAACGGATATCAGAGCCTTCACTTAATCTTGCAGATTCCCGTTTTTATGTCTGATGGAGTAGAAGAAGTTTATGTTGAAATTCAGATTCGCACCGTTGGAATGGATTTTTGGGCAAGTCTAGAACATAAAATCTTTTATAAGTACAATAAAGATATTCCCCAAAAGTTAATAGACGAACTTAGAGAAGCCGCCATTATTACAGCTCAACTAGAAAAAAGGATGGAAATTCTCAACAATGAAATTGAAAGAATTAAACAAATAAATAGTACGGACAATAAAAATAGATGATACTTCATTATAAGAAGTTCATCTATTTTTTTAATATATATTTTTTATTTGTTCAATCTATTGATTTCTTCCGTTATTGCCTCATATACTCCTAGGTATACACTGCCCGGTCCACCTTGTGTGATACAAGGAATAAAATAATGCTTTCCACATTCCTCTACAGCTTTTTGAACTTCAGCTGCAACGCCTTCTTTTGTCCAATCTTCTTTGTCAATCAAAGAGTTGTCTATATTCCCCATAAAAGAGATTTTTCCGCCATACTTTTTAATGAGTTCAGGGACATTATTATTTGAAATACACCCTTGCCAAATATCAATTCCCATTTCAATCATATGAGGTACTAAATTTGCTGCGTAGGAGTCGCTGTGATGTACAATCAGTTGTACTCCATTTGCTTTGTAGAAACCATAGATCTTTTTGTAAGCAGGAACGATAAATTCTTCAAACATATCTGGTGATAAGAATGAATTTTTAGAGCTGCCCCAATCATCATGATGGAAAATGCAATCAGGTTTGTAATATTTAACAATTTCTGCTGCATATCTCAATTCATATTCTGTGATGTAATCGATTAATGCATGCATTTCTTCAGGTTCTTCATAGAAGTTTAAAAGACAATCATCCATCCCCATTAAATGATGACACATTTCAAATACACCAGGTGCAACAAAAGCTGTAGCAAAAACTTCATTGCGGTCAATTGCTTCAACTGTTGGTAGGTATGGTTCCCATGCTTCTGGAGGAAGATCCGTCTTTGGAGCCTTGACAACATCTCTCCATTTTGTAATATCTTTGACTACTTTGTGTGCTTCATCGTGTACAGGAAAACCACCTGGATGACCTTCTGGCCATGCAAAAGTAATTCCCCAAGCATTTTTTTCAGGTTGTCCACCTGGCATAGGTGATTTCCCTTGAGCAGTAATAGGGTCACCCATAATCATACCGTAAATTGCATCTGTACACACAAAAGCTTCATATTGATTTACAATTCGATCAGGATTTCCTCCTGTGATCGTTTCCATAAGGTTTTGTCTTTTCGTTAACATATTTACCTCCTGATACTTATTATTTTTAAATTCAACATTAATTCATCCTTGATATTACCTGACCTGCATTGACTACACAACTAAAACAAAGTACTAGAACAGCTTTTCTAAATACATTGTTTTTTAGTTTCAAAGATGAATTTTATATAGTTATAATTATACGTTCTTTTTTTAATTTTGTCTATACTTAAATTTTACAATATCACCTCTTCATACTTTTTAAAAAAAGAGATATTTTATGTAGTGATACACATATACATTTTTATTGAAAATAAAAATGGTGATTGATTTTGCATAAAAATTATTTAAAGAAATCCAACATACAAAATCCAAAAGTGCCTTCGGCACTTTCGGCGATAGTCATTAATTCGTCCCTAGCATTAGGGTATTCCTTTTGGGTCAAAATCCATCGCTTGCGCTCACATGAATCGCATAGGAGCCAATGTCAAAAGTAGGACTTCTCTTTTACATAAAATAGGGAAGAACAAAGTTCTCCCCTATTTCGGATTTGAATGTGATCTATTTAAGCACTACAACAGACATGGCCTTAAATATGGCGTAAAATTCGTCTCCCTTTTTAATATCCATTTCGATCATAGATGCTTTTGTAATAAGTATACGAAGAGGTATTCCAATATTTAATAGAACTTTGACGCTTATGTCATCAACCTCTACGTCTTCTACAACACCTTTGTGCACATTTCTTGCGCTGCTTTTAAACGCTTCTTTACCTATGATAATATCCTCGGAGCGTATAGCTATTTTGACCTGACCTTCTAACTCAGTTGAAATAGAAATTTTCACTCCATTAGTAACAGCAAATTTTAAATTTCCTTCCGTAATAATTTCCCCGTCAAAAACATTTTCTGCTTTTCCAGTATTCATAAGGTATAGATCTAATTGGGTTTGAGATACGCGAATGCTCCTACCTATGTGATGAGCACTAATATCGCCTCTTTTTGTCATCTCATAAATTGTATATTTTGATAGCTTTAATTTATTGGCTAACTCCTCTGGAGTATATAATACTTCTTCTTGCATATGAAACCTCCTCGTTTCTTCTATCATAGATAATAATTGAGTCTACTCCTTTATTATACTACATTCTGATTAATTATCAATTGACATTTACAAGGGAGTGCACTATAATTTATTTTAAATGATTTAAATTTGTTTTAATTTGGTTTAGTTAGTTATACGAAATTATATCATAAGGAAAGAGGAGAAAACCAATGAAAAAATTCAGTATTATTTTAACACTTTTATTAGTTCTTACTTTATTCTTCGCTGGTTGTAATAGGACAGATACAGGTAACGATGCTAATAACGACATAAGCGAAAAACCAGTAGTAGAAGAATCAAATGAGAAAGGTGTTACCGTAAATATTTCAGCAGCAGCTAGTTTATCTGAAGCATTGACTGAAATTCAAACAGAATACGCTAAGGAAAACAATGACACTTTACAATTTAACTTTGCAGGTTCAGGATCCCTTCAAAAACAAATTCAAGAAGGTGCACCTTGTGATCTATTTGTTTCTGCATCTAAGGCACATATGGATGCATTAGAAGAAGCAGGCTTAATCGATACAGAGTCTCGGAAAGATATGCTTGGAAATACACTTACCCTTATTGCATCTGAAGAAAAGGCAGACGTAATCAAAGGAACAGATTCTTTGGCAAGCGCTCATGTAGAAAGTATTTCTATTGGAGAACCAGAAACAGTACCGGCCGGAAAATATGCACAACAAAGTTTTGAAAGCCTTGGGATTACAGATAAAATAAAAGACAAAATTGTCTTAGCAAAAGACGTAAAACAAGTTTTAGAATACGTAGAAACTGGTAATGTGGATTTTGGACTAGTATACAAATCAGATGCAATGTTACTTCAAACTGGTGAAATCGTTGCTGATATGCCAGCAGACAGCCATGATCCTATTGTATACCCGGTAGCATTAATTAAAGATGGAAAACAATTAGAAGCTGCAGCTGATTTCTATGAATTTTTACAAACAGATTACGCAAAAGGTGTATTTGAAAAATACGGTTTTGTAATATTATAGTCTGCGATATTCTATCATATAGTTATTTTACAATCATTACACATATACATAAGGAGCTTACATAACATGTTATCACCTATTATTCTTTCTTTAAAAATTGCATCCATTGCCACCGTTTTTTCCTTTGTATTGGGTATTTTTTTTGGCTATATCTTAAACAGAAAAAATATCCCTGGAAAAAACATTTGGGAGACTATACTCATACTTCCTATGATTTTACCGCCATCGGTAACAGGCTATCTTCTCTTAATTGCTTTTGGAAAAAGAGGAATAATAGGTGATTTTTTAATAGAACACTTTGGTATTCAAATTGTATTTACCTGGATCGGTGCAGTTATTTCAGCCTGTGTCGTTTCCCTTCCTCTTATGTACCAAAATGCAAAGTCTGCATTTATAAGCATTGATCCTATTTACGAAAAAGCAGCCGAAACCTTAGGCAGCAGCGAATGGAAAATCTTTAGGACAGTTACACTTCCTTTAGCTTGGCCAGGTATTATCAGCGGTGTGATTTTATCTTTTGCCCGAGCTATAGGCGAATTTGGTGCCACTCTTATGATTGCAGGAAATATACCTGGTAAGACCCAAACCATGCCAACAGCCATCTACTTTGCTGTAGAATCGGGAAATACAGATATAGCAAATTCTCTAGTACTAATCATGGTAGTATTTAGCTTTAGCGTAATCTTTGCATTAAATACGTGGTTAAAGAGAAAAAATTATATTGGAAAACAAGGGTGATGCACAAATGAATACCTATTTTAAAATCAAAAGCCAATTAGATCACTTTAGTGTGGATATAGAGTACGAATTCGAAAGTGGCGTCCTTGTCGTTCAAGGAGAGTCTGGTGCAGGGAAAACCACCCTTCTCAAATTTATCTCTGGACTGAAAAATCCAGAGGTCGGAAAAATCGCATTTGGCGAACAAATTGTATTTGATCACATAGACAAAATCAATATCCCTACAAGACACCGAAACATAGGCTATGTCTTTCAAAATTATGCATTATTTCCCAATATGACAGTAGCAGAAAATATTACATATGGTATTAAAAATATGATTGATTTTAAAGACAAAGCTAAAAGAGAAAAGTTGCTCTCTTACTGTGAATCCGTCATGAACACGTTCCATATTGATCACTTAAAGAAGAAATATCCTAGAAATATTTCTGGTGGAGAAAAACAGAGAGTAGCACTGTCTAGAGCCATTGTAACTAGACCTAAACTCTTACTACTAGATGAACCCTTTTCTGCTCTCGATGAAAAGACAAAAAAAATTGTGTACAAAGAATTTGAGCAATTTAAACAGAACTTTCATATTCCCACTATCTTGATTACCCATAGTTCTTTAGAATGTGAAATGTTTGCAGATCAAAAAATCGTCTTAGAAAATGGCAAGAGGGTTAATTAAAAAAAAGCGCCTGCAGCGCGTTAGTCGCTAGTCATTAGTCTTTAGTCATTAGCATTGCGGTATTCCTTTTGGGTCTAGATCTTTCGCTTACACTCAAGATGACTGGGTAGGAGTTAGAGTCAAAAGTAGGACTTTCCGAATTAAATATAAAAGGCTCTCTATTTATAAGTGAATTCTCATAAATAGAGGGCCTTTTCGTATTATTGATTATTTTCCACTTTGTATAACTGAACCTTCTCTATTATCAAGTCAGCAACCTTTTGTATCTCCCCTACATTGTTTATTTCTATATCACAATACCCTTTATATAGATGAATTCTTTCATTATATAATGAATATACTGCTTCTACTCCTTTTGATAGAAGAGGTCGCGTTCTTACATCAATATCACCCACAATATCATCTACAGGCCTGTTTATAAATACAATAACAGAATTCTTTTTAAGATTTGTGATGTTTTCTTTTCTTTTTACAATGCCCCCACCAGTTGCAATAATATGAGAATTCAATTCGCCCAATAAAATAGAATATTTGCTTTCCACATCTCTAAAGAAGGCTTCACTTATGTCAAACATCTCTTTTATGGTTTTTTCCTCATGGGATTCTATATAATCATCCATATCAATTACAGGTTTATTTAGCCTTTTAGCCATGATTTTACTTAAAGTGCTCTTTCCACAACCAGGCATGCCGATTAATAC
Organism: Alkalibaculum bacchi; assembly: GCF_003317055.1. NCBI lineage: Bacteria > Bacillati > Bacillota > Clostridia > Eubacteriales > Eubacteriaceae > Alkalibaculum > Alkalibaculum bacchi. The sequence goes on along the minus strand of NZ_QNRX01000008.1, from coordinate 22,895 downwards.
TATATTCTTGTTCATAGATATTCCTGCTTTAAAAACGCTAATATCTTTATTATTGTTTCATCTGATATCTCTACTTCATTCCATATTTCCTGTGATTTTATTGCTTGAGCAACTAACATATATAAACCATTTACACTTTTAAGACCAGCTTCTCTTGATTGCCTTATAAATACGGTCTCTGAAGGATTATAAATTAAATCTACAGCTTGTGAAAATCCCATTAAATACTTCTTATCTATAGGGGTAGCTTCTATATTAGGGAACATACCCACAGGGGTAGCGTTGATGATGGTTGAACAATTTTCAATTTTCTCAAACTCATCATAAGAAACGATTTCGTCCTCAGGAAATTTTTGTTTCGCAGTAGCCACATCTCTTGTAACAAATATTATTTGTTTGATTTCATTGTCTTTAAGGTACTCGGCAACTGCTTTTGATGCACCGCCAGTACCCAGTATTACAGCATTTTCTCCTGATATTTTTATATTTGCATTTTCTAGCATCATGCCAAATCCATAATAATCTGTATTGTAGCCTGTTGCCATTTTATCTCTACCTATGGCAACTACATTTATGGCTCCAATTTTTTCAGCTTCAGGGCTAAGTTTATCTAAATACTTGATAATGTCTGTCTTATAAGGTATGGTTACATTTATTCCATTATAGCCAAGAGCTTTTAATCCTGGAATTACATCTTTAAGATTTTCGTTATTAACCTGAAAAGTACCGTAATGACCGTTAATATTTATTTCTTCCATAATTTTGCTATTTATAATAGGAGAATATGTATGACCTAATTTTTCACCGATTAAACCAAATAATTTTTCCATTTCGTCCCCCTTATTCTCTTCTATGACCCCTTAAAACTCCATCTATATGTTTTTTATATACTCTTTTTGCATTTCTTTTGAGGCGTCCATTATTTGAATATATATTTTTTCTATGCTTTCAGCGTATTTTTCATTTTTTAAATAACCAATGCATTTTTCTATAACTTGTCTTTCCCTATCACTATCCAAAACGTCCATATTATCTTGAATTTTATATTTTGCCACATCTAATGCAATGGTAAGCCTTTTCTCAAGTAAAGACGTAATCTCTTTATCTATTTTATCTATTTCTTCTCTCGTCTTTGATAAATCTAATTTTTCCATACCTCACCTTCCCTTTCCAATATATTATCTAATAGAACCAGTGCTGCAGCTGCTTCGATAACAGGAAGAGCCCTTGGAACAATGCAAGGATCATGACGGCCTTCTATTTTAAGCTTAGTGTTTTTCATATCCAATATATTGACGGTATCTTGTTGTAGTGATATAGATGGCGTTGGTTTTATGGCTGTTCTAAAGACAATTGGCATGGAGTTTGATATACCTCCAAGGATGCCACCATTGCTATTTTGGGTACATATTATTTTCCCATTTTCTAAAGTGTATGGGTCATTTGTTTCCGAACCTTTGCACATTGCGATATCAAATCCTTCACCAAACTCTATCCCTTTTACTGCAGGAATGGAGAATACTATTTGGGCAATTTGACTTTCTAGAGAATGAAAAAACGGCTGACCTAACCCTGCTGGAACATTTATAATATATGTTTCAACGACTCCCCCTACAGAATCCCCACTGTTTTTCGCATATATAATCTCGTCTTCCATGGCATTGGAAATATCCTCTGAAAGCGTTGGAAATGCCATCTCTTTTAACTTTTTCAGCAATGTTTCATTTATATTAGAGTAATCGATTCTCACATCACTTGTTTTATGAATGCTCTTAATGCGACTTCCAATGACAATATTTTTTTCTTGAAGCATTTGCATAGCTATTGCTCCAGCAAACATAAGAGGGGCTGTAATCCTCCCTGAAAAGTGTCCCCCTCCTCTGTAATCGTTAAAGCCAAGATATTTTACTTTTGCAGGGTAATCGCTATGGGAAGGTCTTAAAGTATCTTTTAGTATAGAATAATCTTTTGATCTTATATTATTATTATAAATAACTCCGCAAAGTGGAGCTCCTGTTGTTTTTCCTTCGAATATACCGCTTAATATTTTGACTTCATCATCTTCTTTTCGCGGCGTTGCAAGGGAGCTGTTTCCAGGAGCACGCCTTGCCATCTGCTGTCTTATATAATTCATATCTAGCTCTATTCCAGCTGGAAGGGAGTCTATAACGATGCCAATCCCCTCCCCGTGGGATTCACCAAACAAACTCAGTTTAATTCTATTCCCCCATGTGGAGCCCACAAATCTTCCCTCCTAACTTTACGTAATCCTCCCAAAACCCTGGATAGGATTTTTTTACGGATGCATATTCTTCTAATTCTATAGGATAGATGCATTTTGTAGCTGCTATTGCTAATGCCATTGCAATTCTATGATCATTCCAGCTACTTACTATTGCACCTCCCTTTAGTGTTTCTTTCCCCTTAATCACAAGCCCATCTTCTAATTCTTTGACAGTTGCACCAATTTTGTTCATTTCCGTTGAAATGGCCTTTAATCGATCGGATTCTTTTATTCGAAGTCTCTGCCCATTTATTATTTTTGTCGTAACATTTGGCTTCAGTGCTCCAAGAACTGTCATTATAGGTACAAGATCAGGTATTTGGGATACGTCTATTACTATTTCCTTTTCTAAGGAACCTTCTTTACTTTCTTTTGACTTTTTATCTACACTGTCGTATCTTTCTATAATAGATAGAATTTCTTTGTCTCCTTGAAGGGAGTTTTCATATAGTCCCATACATTCGATGCTATTTCCTATACTTTTTCCTACGAGAAAAAAGGCTCCTTGGGAATAGTCGCTTTCTACACGGTAGTCTAGTGGAGTATATTTTAATCCACCTTTTACTATAAATCTCTTATAGCCTTCATTTTCAATTTTCATACCATACTTTTTCATCATATCTATGGTCAAGTCGATATATCCTATGGATTCCGTATTATCTACTATATTGATGATTGAATCTTCTTCTTGCAAAGAAAGTGCAAACAAAAGCCCTGATACAAACTGAGAACTTACACTTCCAGATATATTGTACTGACCTGCCTTTAGTTTTCCTTTAACTATAAGTGGCAAAACACCTTTTGTAGTCGTATATTCAATATTTTGTTCCTGAAATATTTTATAATAAACATCTAGTGGCCTTTCTCCTAATCTCCTTGTTCCTATAAATGTGGACTCATCACTCAGCATCATAGCTATAGGAATAATAAATCTTAATGTGGAACCTGATTCTTTACAGTCAATAACTGCTTTTGAAACTTTATTTTTTTCTTTTTTTATGTTTACTTTATACGTTTTATTATCGTTTTCGACGATCTCGATATTTGCTCCAAGTTGTCTCATGGCTTCTATAGTCATTAATATATCCTCTGAAAGGATAAGATTATCTATTATACTCTCTCCATCAGCTAAGCAAGCACATATAATTGCCCTATGACTCAAACTTTTTGATGGAGGTACAACTACTGATCCATTTAATCTCGTTGGTAATATAGTAATTTTATCCACGCTTCACCTCAAAAAAATGCACTTATATTTTTTTCTGGTACTTTTTTAATAAAACAATCCCCAATTTCCTTTAATAAAATTAAATTTATATTATCTTTAATATTCTTTTTATCTAATTTTATCGTTTTTCTTATATACTCATCGTCAACATTTTTTACGATATGTTCCATATTGAAATTCATTAGGATGTCCTTTATCCTTTGTGCTGTTCCTTGCTTTGTATATCCTAATTCCTCACTTTTCTCTGTTATATAATACATGCCTACACCTACAGCTTGACCGTGAGAATATTGGTAATTAAAATAATTTTCAATTGCATGTGCTAATGTATGCCCAAAATTCAAAATCATCCTCAGTCCTGTATCTTTCTCATCAACCTCTACAATAGCTCTTTTTATATTGCAGCATGTATAAATGATGTATTCAATATGATCAAATAATTGTTCTTTTGATTTTATTGTTGTTAACATTTCAAACATTTGAGCATCTTTTATACATGCGTATTTTATCACTTCACCCATGCCGTCTTTTATGCAATCATCTGTCAATGAATTTAAAATCGATGGATCAATCAATACTAATTTAGGTTGATAAAAGGTACCTGCCAAGTTTTTTCCTTTTCTTAAATTTATTGCTGTTTTGCCACCTATGCTCGAATCGATCTGTGATAATAGAGTAGTAGGTATTTGAATATAGTCAATACCTCTTAGATATATTGAAGCTACAAACCCTGCCAAATCTCCGATTACTCCTCCACCAAAAGCTACAATCAAATCACTTCTTTTTATAGACTGTTCTGTAAGCTGATCTAGTACTTCACTTAGTGTTTTAATGCTTTTACTTTCTTCTCCTGGTTTTACAACTATAAAATGAATATGTGATCCATACTTTTCTAAAGACTCTTTCAACTTATTACCATATAGCTTAAATACATTTTCATCTGTAATCACTGCAATATTTTTATTGTCGTATATTGATTTTATATATTCTCCTGCTTTTGATAATATATTATTATCAATAAAGATATCATATCTATTTTCTTTGTGATGAACTTGTATCCTTTTCATATTGATATCCCTTTCCTCTTTGCAGTACTTTTTTCAAAATACGATTGCACAGTATCTTTGTTATCATTATCTATAATATGATAGACTTTATTTAAATCATCTATAAACTCGGCTAGTGCTCTTAGCAATTTATCTTTATTTTCAAATATTAATTGGCTCCACAATTCTGCATTTATCTGCGCAACTCTTGTTGCATCCTTAAAACTTCCTCCCATGCAATCTAATCCTTGTTCAAATTTATCGCTATTTACAAGTGCACATGCTATTAAATGAGGAAGCTGGCTTGTAAAAGCTATCATCTCATCATGTTTTTCAGGAGACATAATAGACACTTCCTTAAATCCAATTCTATAAAATAATTTCTTTAGTATTTCAATTTGTCTCCCTGGATTATGATTACAAGTTAAAATGTATGAAGCGCCTTCAAAGATACTGCTATCAGAAAATTCATATCCTATACATTCTTTACCTGCCATAGGATGCCCACCAACAAAATAGATATCTTCTCTTATAAACTCATTAATTTGTCGAGAAATCTTATCTTTTATACCTGAGGTATCTGTGATAATACAGTTTTTTTTCATCTTGTGCATATTGTCTTTTATGAAATTTATATTAGTATTCGGATATGCACAGAGAATAACCATATCTGAATGATTAAGAGGGTAAGTTGGATTTATAAAACCTTCGTCTATTATCCTTTCTTGTTTTGATTGCTTTATAATACTTTCATTTACCTCAATTGCCCACAAGTTTTTCACATTTATATGCTTTCTTATGGCTTTTGCCATAGAGCCCCCTATAAGACCTAAGCCTACAACAGTTATATTCAAATTTTCAAATTCTAATTCCAACTTAGAATCACCCCCTTTATATTAAATATATTAAGCCCTATAACTCCCTAGTATTTTAAAATATGGAAGTTCCTTTTCTAATTGGAAGAGTATAGCCTTCATATTGTGTTCCAATATATTTCCCTCAAAATCAACATAAAACAGATATCTAAAAGGACTTTCTAAATCTGGTCGTGAACATATGGATGTCAAGCTTATATTGTAATAAGAAAATACGGAAAGTACACCATCTAAACTCCCTACAATATGTGGCACGGAGAAAACTAGGCTTATTCTATTGTGATTTTTTTCTTTTACTAGCATTCTTGATATCCCACAAAAACGGGTATAGTTTTCACTTTTATTAATTTTTGCATTTAATATCTTAAGACCATAATTTTCTGCTGCTTCTTTAGAACAGATACATGCTATTGATTTATCCTTCATTTCAGCTACTCTTTTCGCTGCAACAGCAGTATTTGTATCATTTATTACTATAAATCTATTTTCTTTTATATATTCATAGCATTGTGCCAATGCTTGTGGATGAGAATACACCTGTTTTATATCTTGTATCTGCGTACTTTGAACACCAGCTATACAATGACTTATTTTTTTTATATAACTATAATTGATATACAAATCGTATTTTACCAAGAGATCATATATCTCATTGATATATCCTGCAGTTGAATTTTCTATAGGTAGTACTCCAATATCTGCTTTATTATTATATACATTAGAGAATACTTGCTCGAACAAGTCTGTATATATTATTTCTTTATTAGGAAATAAAGCTTTTGTTGCACTTTCTGTATATGAAAAAGGCAATCCTTGATAACATATTTTTTGTATTTCTTTATTGCTTTTTATTTCATTATCATCTGATAATTTAGTATGCTGCCTATATAAGTATCTTTTGTCTATTAACTGTATACTTTTAGCCAAGTGTCTATATTCATGTGCATATTTTTCATCACAATTTATATCTTTGCCTATAGTAGAAAAATTTTCTTTATTATTGGATTCAAGTTTTGAAATTTCATCAACTAAAGAAATTCTTTTTAGAAAAGCTCTTTTAATATCTTCATTGCATTTCAAAATCTCTTCCTTTGATTTTTCATATTTGCACATAAAATCACCTATCTTTTATTCTAAATTTCTCTGTCTACAGCATTTGCAATAAGCCTTAACTTTTCCATAGTTCTTTTAAATGATTTATATGTCAAAGACTGCGCCCCATCACATAATGCATTTTTAGGGTCATTATGAACTTCTAAAATTAGTCCATCTGCTCCTGCTGCTATAGCTGCCATGGATAATGGCTCTACCATCCAATGTAGACCTGCTGCATGACTCGGATCGACAATAACTGGCAAATGACTTAACTTTTTAAGTGCAGGTATGGCACTTATATCAAGAGTATTTCTTGTATAATTCTCGGAAGTGCGTATGCCTCTTTCACAAAGTATGACTTCTTCATTACCACCACTCATTACATATTCTGCAGACATAAGGAGCTCTTCATAGGTATTTGCAAATCCTCTTTTGATAAGAACAGGTTTGTTTGTCTTTCCTAATTCCTTTAAAATTTCAAAGTTTTGCATATTTCTTGCACCTACTTGAAATATATCAACCATATCCATAAACATTTCTATATGTGCAGGATTGGTAATTTCAGATATGATTGGCATTTGTGTTTGAGTTTTGGCTTTATTTAAAAGTTTTAATCCATCTGCTTTCAGACCTTGAAAAGCATATGGCGATGTTCTTGGTTTCCAAGCTCCACCCCTTAATATTCGAGCACCTTGTTCTTTTACATATTTCGCTATTCCTACTATTTGCTCCTCACCTTCTACGGAGCAAGGTCCAGCCATTATGGTTAGCCTCTTACCACCTATTTCAACTCCATTTATATTGATAACAGTATCCTGTGGATGCATTTTTCGATTTGATTTTTTGTATGGTTCTTGAACTTTCATAATTTTTTCTACATTTTCATTAAAATAAAGCGAACCGATATCTAACGAAGATGTATCTCCCACAAGACCTAAAATTGTTGTACTTTCCCCAACTATTGGATTCACTTTTACATCAAACTTTTCTAACATATTTGTAATCTTCGCAACCTCTTCCATTGACGTCCCATTTTTTAATACGATAATCATTCCTTTACCACCTTTCAATTTTAAATACAAAAAAACCTTCCATCCCTATATTTTTATATACAGGGACGAAAGGTAAATATACTCTTCCGCGGTACCACCCAAATTTAGCTATTGCTACACTTTTCGAATACGAGATTATACATCTGATATTCTATCCTTATAACGCAGGAATACGACACAGCCTACTATATTCAGCCTGTAGCTCAAAAAGGAACTTCGAAATGATTCTTCTAATGTTTGCTTCCAGTCAATGGCAAACTCTCCCTGGTAGATTCCTCAAAACTACTTTCTTTTATCATCGCTTTTTCATTAAATTATATCTATTCTATTCTCATAGATCTCTTTTGTCAATTGTTTTTTTAATAATTAATTATAATAATCGGTATTGCCAGCAATATACCGTCTGTAATAAAATTTTTCCGCCTAAAAAACAGGTGTATAATTTTACTTTACTTTTTAAATATTTTTAATCTAATTTTCTGATAGCGTATCTTAAAACGGTCTTTAATTTCGCAGATTCAACTTTTCTTGCATCAGAAAGATAAATTTCTCTGTGCCTTAGAGTTTTTATCTCAAGGTGATTGTCCTCTATAAATTGCTTCATCTTTTCAAAGGTTTGTGGTTCATCATCGTACGGACCTATATGAAGCATTTGAACAGATAAGCCATCTTCAATAGTATCAAATAAAACTTCATCCAGTAGTGGATTTGATTTCTTCTTTCTTGCAATTTCAAATGCTTTATCTACGATATCTTTTGTCACAAAATTCGGTTGCCTAATCATAATCGTATAGAGCAGTTCATCTTTATCTAGTGTATCTAATCTTCTACCCTCTTCCGTCAAATCCCATAACCCTTCTAATGGATATACCGTATATTCAAAATACCCTTCAGGAGTATACCCTTGCTTTGGCATCATCCGAATAGCATAGGATAATGAATAGAGAACTTCAATTTTTTCAGAGAAATCATCACTATTAGGATTTCCTTTTCCTTTAATCATAAAGAATTTTTGCTCTGGAACAGATACAAGTTCAGGTTTTTGCTTTGGTATATATAGTTCCTTTTCGTGTTTTCTCCATTCATGTTTCATTTGTTATGTCCCCCTAATTTATAATCACTTAATCTTTAGTGTTCACAACTACTTTCATAGGATAAAATCATATCATTTTATGTACAATTTTACATCCAAATTTCAGACTATTGTTATACTTTATTACTTAATTTTTTTCTTACTAATTGTTTCAATCTACAAAACAGATTTAACAAATATGATATTTGCAAGGTATTTGGATTAGAAGAAGCCTAAAAAAAGGATACTAAGTATATATTGTGCTATAATTTTACATAACACAAACTGAAGTAAGGGAGAATTCGTTATGACAGTATATAAAAATGTATCATCATCGTTTAAGCAAAAAGACATCCTAGTAATTGATGTTGGTTCTGGAACTCAAGATGTTTTAGTCTATCAAGCTGATAAAAATATAGAAAATTGCCCTAAATTAGTTATGCCTAGTAATACACAGCTTGTAGCAAAGCAGATTCGCCAAGCAACACGACAAGGACAAAATATTTACCTTTACGGTCATGTAATGGGTGGTGGAGCATGTTTTTTTGCTGTAAAACAACATCTAGAGGCAGGTTATAAAGTTTATGCTACAAAAGAGGCAGCCTATACATTTAATGATAAATTAGAAAAGGTTCGTGAAATGGGGGTTGAAATCGTCGAAATCACACCAGATAATGTATGTAAAATACGAATGGGAGATATTAATCTTGCAGCATTTGATAAGGCATTAGGAGCCTTTGACCAAGCTTTACCTTCTCAGCTTGCAGTAGCAGTTCAAGACCATGGCTTTAGCACTGAGGAAAGCAACCGTATAGTGAGATTCCGTTTATTAGAAGAATTTATTGCCAAAGGTGGTCTTCTAAAGAATTTGATTTTTACAGAACAAATACCAGAAGTTTATACTAGGATGAAAGCTGTTCGAGGTGCGGTGCCTGGAGCAATACTTACAGATACTGGAACAGCTGCTCTATTAGGTATTATGGCAGATCCTACTGTGCAACCACATCTAGAAAAAGGAATCCTTGCCATTAATATCGGCAATTCCCATACATTGATCGCAGCTATCCGTGGTCAACGTATCTATGGATTATGTGAGCATCATACTGGTTTATTGAATACAGATTCACTAGCCTCTCTAGTTAAAAAGATGCAAAACAATGAATTATCTAATGATGAAATTTTTAATGGAGGTGGACACGGTGCAGCCTTTCACCCAGATATGACTCCAGGCTGGGACTATATCGCTGTCACTGGACCACAGCGATCTATGGTCAAGCCGTTAGGATGGCACGAAGTTGCACCCTATGGTGATATGATGCTGACAGGCTGCTTTGGCATCTTAGTTGGTCTGGGCATAATCTGATTTTGTATAGTTCCATTATTAATGTGGCATATAAAAAGATATGTCACATTTTTGATTCTTATTCAAGCCTGTTACGAAGTTTTTTATATCTTCTTTATTATCAATTAAATAGGATTATAAAATTGTGGATAGTGCTTATCCTATAATATTGAGATTTGTTTCAATCCTAATTTAATAGGGTATTAATCTATATGAATTCATAGATTATTTAATTCCATTCAATACTTGGAGGTATGAAGATGAAAAGAAAAATTAAAGATAAAGTTACTGGTTTTCAAACTACAGATGGTGCAGGAGTACATCTTGTGCGAGTTCTAGGAAACACTACCACTGAAACATATGATCCTATTTTGATGCTTGATTCTTTTGATAGTACAAATCCAGAAGAATATACTGCAGGATTTCCAATGCATCCACATAGAGGTATTGAGACCATTAGCCTTATTGTTAAAGGCAATATGGTCCATAAAGATAGTTTAGGAAACCAAGATCAGATTACAGATGGAGAAGTCCAGTGGATGACAGCAGGCTCAGGAATATTACATGAAGAAACGCTACCTGCATCCGAAAGACTTCTTGGACTTCAGCTTTGGCTCAATATGCCCGCTAAGGATAAAATGTCACCACCGGAATATCACAGCATAAAAAAAGATGAGATTGAGGAGATACCCATCCAAGGTGGAACTTTGCGACTTATAAGCGGAAGCTATAAAAATCAAAAGGGCTTTACAGGAAAATACTTACCTCTTGATTACTACCACATTAGCTTAGAATCAAATCACAAATTCACCATCGAAATGGAAGAAGATAAATCCGTTATGGTATTTTTGTTACTTGGTGATGCTAAAGTAGCAGATGAAATCGTAATGGAAAAGACAGCAGTAAAATTAACAGAAGGAAGTTCTCTAGATATTGAGTCCCTTGATAAAGATATTCAGATTATATATCTCAGCTCTAATAAACTAGAAGAACCGATTTATTGGGGAGGACCTATAGTAATGAATACGAAGCAAGAACTAGATTTAGCCTTTAGCGAATTAAGATCCGGAAACTTTTTAAAAGAAAAAGTAGATTATTAAATATAAAATAAAACCACCCAAGAAATATTTATATTATTTCTACACCTCACATTCAGAGCTATCGCAGAGATTTAATGCGATAGCTTTAATACTATGACTTTTATTACTATCTTTTAATATTCTTTTTGGATAATTCAAATAAAGTCCCAACCAGTGCTATAGCTACTCCTATACCAAAAATCCAACTTAGTATAGAAGGAATAACCTTATTAAATATCACAAGAAGAATTATGATGCCTAGTGCGATAACCTGAATCGTGATTCCAATTCTTGCTCCTTTATTAATTGCCATAATTTCTTTCTCTCCTTTTATTCTATTTTCTCCGTAAGCAATTTGTGATTTTCTCGCATACTAATTATTATATCAATAATAAAGATGAAATAGATGGTAATTTCTCTTTCTAATCTATTTTTTAATTAAATGAATTTAGTGTATAATAATTATAACTGATTTGTATGGGCTAATACGGCTCAGAGAACAATAAAATCGCGAGAAATGATATCAGTATTCCTATTAAAAGAGTAGGAAACTATGGAGGTATAAATGAATTCATCACCAGATAATCAAAAGAAAAAACACAAAAGGCGTGTTCGATATTCAGGTACTCACCCAAAAGCCTTTCACGAAAAATATAAAGAACTACAACCAGAAAAATATGCCGATGATGTAAATAAGATCATTCAAAAGGGCAATACACCTGCTGGTATGCATCGTTCCATTTGCGTAAATGAAATACTGGAATTTTTACAAATTACACCAGGACAAGTTGGATTAGATGCAACTCTAGGTTATGGTGGTCATACACTAGAAATGCTTAAATGCTTGGATTCTAAAGGACATTTATACGCATTGGATGTAGACCCTATTGAACTACCACGTACTCAAAAGCGTTTAGAGGGCTTAGGTTATGGTTCCGATATAATAACCTTTAAGCAAACGAACTTTTCTAATATTGATCAGGTTGTCCTTGAATCTGGACCACTAAATTTTATATTAGCTGATTTGGGCGTCTCCTCAATGCAAATAGATAATCCAGAAAGAGGCTTCTCTTATAAAAGTGATGGTCCTTTAGACTTAAGATTGAATCCAAACAAAGGCATGTCTGCATCGGATCGTTTAAAAACAATGGAGCAAGATGAATTAGAAGGTATGTTAATGGAAAATGCAGATGAACCTCATGCTAATGTAATCTCACATGCTATTATAGATTCTATAAAAAGAGGGATAGATATTACAACCACTACTCAGCTTCAACAAATTATTGAAGAGGCTTTACATTTCATTCCCGAAAAAACTAGGAAAGAGGATGTCAAAAAATCCTGTCAACGATGCTTTCAAGCATTACGAATTGATGTTAATAGTGAATATGAAGTCTTATATGAATTTTTGGAAAAGCTTCCTGCCACTCTTGCCAAGGGTGGGCGCGTTGCTATACTTTCCTTTCATTCTGGAGAAGATCGATTGATCAAAAAATCTTTTCAGAAATTTTATCGAGAGGGAATCTATAGTGATATAGCCCCAAAACCTATTCGGCCAACAGCAGAAGAATGCTATTCTAATAGTCGTGCACGATCAACAAAATTAAGGTGGGCTATCAAAGCATAATATTTACCCACCATTCATCTGACTTGCTCAGTCCCCAAGCTACGACAGGCAATGGGGACTGGAAATTTATATAAAGTATATTAACTTTTTACTTGAATATTTTTCCCATAACAATCTCATCACAATATGTTCCATCTATTAATTAAAAAGCATTTTTCACATTACTTTTGCCATCTTTATAGCTTCACATCATATAAGTGTTGTTCATCACGGGAGGTCAAAGACCGCCCCCACATTCTGGATATCGATAGGTAGGGGCGTACCTTTGGTTGCCCGTTTGCACGACGCAATGATTTACAATTACGAAATTTTTCTTTATCAGATTTTAAATCGATAACCTGCACCCCATACCGTTTGAATATATTGTCTGATTTGAGGATTTGGTTGGATTTTTTCTCTTATTCTCGCTATATGTACCGTTATTGTAGTGGCATCAGATAGTGCATCATAACCCCAAACTTTCTCAAATAGCTCTTCTTTGCTATAAACTCTATTTGGGTTTTCCATAAAAAACAAAAGAAGTTCAAATTCCTTTTGAGTTAAAAACACTTCATGCCCATCCATAAAAACCCTATGATCTTCCTTGTCTATGGATAAAGCACCTACCTTTATTTGCTTCTTTTGAGGGCTGTGTTTAAACTTTTCATAGGTTTTTAGATGGCTGTTTACCCTCGCTACTAATTCACCCATACCAAAGGGCTTTGTTATATAATCATCAGCTCCTAAGTTTAGTCCTTTAATCTTATATACTTCCTCTGATTTTGCTGACACAATAAGTATAGGTATTTCTTTTGAATCTGCTACTTCTTTTAATATTTCAAAACCATCTTTTCCAGGAAGCATTAAATCTAAAATAATTAAATCAAATTGGTCGTTTTTAATATAATGAAGGCCTGTGTCCCCATCAAAAGAACAGATAACCTCATAACCGCTCATTTCAAGGTAATCCTTTTGTAGCTCTGATATGCTTTGATCATCTTCAATAATTAATATCCTTTTCATATCTTTTCACCTTTTTTAACGAAATCATAATTGAGGCACCTTCATCCATTTCAGAAATTGCCCAAATCTGACCATCTAATCCTTCAACTATTTGCTTTGCAATGGCTAGTCCCAATCCGCTAGACCCTTTAACCGCTCTGGCTGTATCTGCTCTGTAAAATCGTTCAAAAACATAAGGTAAGTCATTCTTATGAATTCCTTTTCCATTGTCCTTAAACTCCATTATAACCGACGAATTCGTTTCTCTTAGCACTATTTTGAGTTGACCTGAATGTTTTTCGATATTTCTTTTCGCATTGTCCATAATATTTTGAACGACTCGGTTGAATTTATCGAGATCTATGGTGACAAAGACTTCATCCCCAAGTTCATTTTCAAAAGTTATACTTTTATCTTCACCCTCAAATTCTGCTAAACTGTCTTCAATACAACTTTCTACGTATTTTCGAACATTGACCTTTTCTTTTTCGAAGGGCATTTGATTTAAATCTAGTTTAGAGTAGAGCAGTAAATCCTCAATCATTATATTGATCATCTTTGTCTTTTCAACGGCTTTTGATAAATAATATTGTTTTTTCTCATTCGTATCTGCGACACCATCTAGCACTCCATCTATATAGCCTCTTATAGATGTTACAGGGGTTTTAAGATCATGGGATATACTTGAAATTAAAAACTTTCGATTATCGTCAACTTTCTCCTCATAATATATAGAGTTTTTTAACTGAAGGCGTAGCTGTTCCACTACTCTTTCTAGATCTCTAATCTCTCCGTATCCTCTATCTGTAATGGCTGTTTCAAGGTCCCCATGTCTTAACTTTTCCGTTTCCTCTGTCAAATTTGTAATAGGATTTATAATGTTTTTCATGTTTTGTTTTTGTACTATTATGCTTGCCACAGCAAACACTATTAAGAACGTTATAAAAACAAGTACCATAAGATTTCTATAATAATTCCCTACATTTATAATCGGATTAAGGTTTATGATATTGTATTTATCACCACTTACTGTTGAGAAGTCCTCTGTATTTATGCTGTATTTCGTATTTTCATGAATATAATAGTTGTTCCCAATGCTTACATTCATTAGGATCTCTTTTACTTGTATCCTGCTAAAGTCGTCATTTTTATATATAATATTTTCGTTTTCAATAACCACAACAGACGCCTCTCCTATGCCACTGGTAACAGGAAATTTGTTAAATAGATTACAAAAATACGAATACGCAAAACCGACACAACTTGTAATAAGAATTGTGCCAATGAAAATCAATATGCCTTGTGTTAGAAATCTTTGTTTTAGGTTCATAGCATCTTATCCTAGATGTCTCTTTTTTCAAAGAAGTAATAGCTTGCTGTAATTAACATTATACCGTAACCCAGCAAAATTAGAAATACCCTTAGTATTTTGCTAAAATTGATATAACCTCCTAAAATCAATGTATACCAATCGAAAGTAGATGTAAATAAGAAACTTTTGAAGTTTGGAAAAATCATGCCCAATCCATTAAACACTAAAAATACAAGTATAGAAAGCATAAAGGCACTCGTTGTTCCCTTCGAAATGTTTGAAAGGAAAACAACTACCAATGCAAAGATCAATTGTGGAAAGAACTCCATAATATATGCTAATACTATTTTTACTAGATTAGACACACTGCCATCTATAAATATAGAAACTACAAGAGATAAAATCATTACAACGATAAGATTTGCCATGATAGAAGTGGCAATAGCTAAAATTTTTCCTAAGAATACTTTAAATCTTGGCGCAAGCCCTGTCAAAGTTAATTTAATCGTACTATCTGCAAATTCTCCAGCAAACATATCGATACAGATAAAAGCAGTAAAGAGCGGAAATAGCGTATAGCTTAAAACCGTTAAAACCATAATTGAAAAGTCTGAACTTCCTGTGATACGTATCCCTGCAAAATTATTTAAATAATAGACTACAATAGCTCCTACAATGAGTGAAAGAAACGAAAAAACCAATGATATTGCAATCTTCTTCTTCTTAGATATTTTAAACATCTCATTTATGTATACTGCTTTAAGAGTCTCCATTTAAATCGACCTCACTTAAATAATAGTTCTCCAAGGAAGAGTAGTTTTTTAAAATACTTTGTGTGCTATCTACACCTGAAAATTTACCGCCGTATAAAATACCTACTTTATTACAAGTAAGCTCTATATCGTGTATTAAATGACTGGATATAAAAAGAGTTGTCTTATGCTCTTCTGATAGATTAAGGACTAATTTTCTAAATTCTACCATTGCTTCTACGTCTAAACCATTTAAGGGCTCATCCAGTATTAGTATTTCAGGATTCGACAAAATAGCCATGGCAATGCCCAGTCTTTGTTTCATCCCTAAGGAATAGTTTTTTATCTTTTCATTTTTAAATTTTAGAAGTCCTGTAATATCCAGACATTCGTCAATTCTCATATCACCAACACCTTCATAAAACCTTCCGCATAATTTCATGTTTTCATATGCAGTCAGATAGGTAAAAGGCGTTACACTTTCTATAATACAACCAACTTTCTTCATAGCCTTTTCATAGTCCTGTGAAATACTATAACCATTTATACGAACATCACCTTTATCTGCTTTCATAAGACCTACCATAACTTTCATGGTGGTGCTCTTTCCTGATCCATTAGGACCTAAGAAACCAAATATATCTCCTCGATCAATTTCTAAATTAATATCTTGTATGCCACGATTGTTCTTATACGTCTTTGAAAGATTTTCAATTACAATTGCTTTATCCAATATTGTACCTCCTTTAGAATAGTTTGAGGCGCAAAGTTCAAGCCTTTGCGCCTATATTACTATTCAAATACTCTTACAAATTCATTATTAAAATTTTCCTCATCATTTGTATGTGAGTATCCACCATTTTCTTCATCAATTATTATATCAAATGCTACATACAGATTTTGTAAATTTGTACTATCCATAGTTCCCTTTTTCTTTTTTCCATTGTTGTCTGTATAGTTTAGTATTGTGTAAAATTCTGACTCATTGTGATTTGAACTAAACTCAAAGCTTCTAACAGCATCTGGTTCATATCCCTTATTATAAACCTCGTAATATTTACCCTTTACATTGCCCTCTTTAACAGAGGTAATTTCTACAATTCTTTCTCCAACTTTTACGAAGGAATTATTCTTTACTTCTACGATATTATTGCTATATTTTCCAATGTATTTCTCATCAAATGGACAACCTTCCTTGCTATAGGTAACCTTTTTTCCATCTAAGTTTGGAGCAACCACAACGGTGCTATTTATGCCTTTTATGTCCATTGAAAGCTCTAAAGTATAAACGTGTTCAGCACCCTTATCATCTTTTGCAGACATACTTACACTGAATATTCCACTTTCTATAATTCCGTCTTTGTTTTCAACAGCTTTTCCTGATGCTTCTTTAAGGGTTACATTAGATTTAGGAGATGGAATATTAAGTGTCTTTATTGTATAGTCATCAAGTATTGAATATTTGAATGCAAAGGATGAAATCGCATTGATGAGAGGGGGGATTTCTGAGTCTCCTATATCTCCTAAATACATTTTCTTCTTACCTGATTGCTCAACTTGAATGACATTTTCTAAACTTCCTATAAATGCATCTACAATCCTTTCTACATCTTTGACTTCTTCTTCCTCAAAAGGATTTTGTATTATTCTTGTGTTTTTCCTTGATTTTTGTCTTTCTTCCACATTATAGGATCCATCTTCAAAATTTTTATTTATATATTGTTTTTTATCACTATAGGAGTAATATTCTACATGATTGCCTTTTTGAAGTTGTATGGTCCTTGTTTCTTCAGCTTGATTTTTTATATCAAATTTTGTATTAGTAGTCTCTTCTGAATAAATCTTGCCGTCAACTTTGAGAGTTGCAGTAATGCCAACGCTAAAGTTATCCACATCATCTACCAATTTAGCTGTAGTTGTTTTTAAGGACTTCTTTAGATTCTGATACCCTGATCCAAGGGCCGCATCTGCAAATCCTGAAGTTACTAAAATCATTGCACCAAAGATAAAGATGCCGAACATCGTTGATTTTTTATTAAATTTCATTTTTTGCCTCCTAATATAGAATGAATCACCACAAAATCACAAATATTTATGTTATTCAATTATATATTACAATAGGAGTCTTGAATAACTCTAAATGAATTATTAAAAATTTATTAAATGACGAATGCATCACCATAGTTAAGGCACAGTGTGTACTTTGCTGCATCTTTACGCCTATATCCCCTTCAATCTGTTGTAGGCTTCTATTTGATTCGTCTTCTTGTTCTCTATTTATCATCGGCTTCTCCTACATATTCCCATGTGTTGCCACGATCTAGAGATTGATATAAAGCTTTAATGCCACCTTTATAATCTCCATCTTGCCCTTGTCCGACCAAAACTTCAAGCTTTTCATCTTGTAAATAAGGCATACCTGGAAAATCAAAAGCCTCGTAAGTCTCGTTTTCATTTAAAGGCACTTTAACTGGAGGAAAGCTTATCTTTTTATAAGAAACTCCTCCATCCTCTGTACAGTATAGCTCCCCATAAGAACCGCCGCTATGAGACATGGCAATAAATCCAAGCTTTTCATCTAGAAAAGTAATTCCTGCCGAGGCCCCTGCATCCCCTGAGAAGGGATCTTTATTTAAAGTCTGCCAAGTAAGCCCAGCATCTTGTGTTTGATCTAAAATGTAGAACCGGCTCCCTAAGGCAGCATCCGCTACAGTCAATCGATATCCTCGTGTTTCATCTAGAAAAAAAGCTTCTTCACCATCAAAATCTCGGTAACCTATAACATCATTTTTCTTAATCATCTCTGGCTCTATCATTACAGTCTCCCAATCGGGAATATACCGGACGGGAATAATCATGTCCTCTTTTTCTGGTACATAGACAGATATTGTATACCCTACGATTTCATTCATAGCATACTCTTCCTTTTTCACATTTCCTTCCTTGTCGATGGTCACAATTCCCGCGGTATTGTACCCCCAGTTGCGTATACCAGCATATAAAATACCAAACTCCTCTTGCTCCCACTGTAAGATAGTATCCTTCAAGGGAATTACCTTCATAGCATCTAACAAAGGTTGAAATTTATGTATATCATCATAATCTGCATTGACGTTTCCTCGTAGATAAACTGTTATTTTTTTAGACTTTTTGTCATCATAAGTAATTACGAAACTCTCGGTCTCTCCTTCTTCATTTCGTCCATACAAGAAAGTGTCAAAAGAAAGTATGGTTCCGTCTTTATTAAATTTCAATATAAAATCTGACGAAACATACAAATCCTTAGGAAGATCTAATCTTGTTTCTATGGCATCAAATATGCCCTGCAGTCCATGCTCATAGATATTTCTTTGGATATACTCGACTTGTCGTTTGTTTTTTAGATCCTGCAGTAACCAAGATAGCTTCCCATTGTAGTTAACAGCACTATTATAGACTCCAAGTGCAGTAAGACCAGTAATTCCTACTAAAATAAAGCATGAAATCGAGTACCATAGCTTACTTCTCCTTATATCTTTTTCTGCATCATATTGTTTCTCTTTTGAAACCTCCAGCACCATATTTTGAGATTTCTTTTCGTGTTTATGATTGGAATAAACACACCACAAAAACCACAATGATAACAACCCCATGCAAATAATGATTATTGGCATTCTTCTCTTCACTCCACCATACTGGCATAGAGAGTATAGATAAAAACAAGCAACACCATATATTGTAAGTGCCACTGGGTTGAGTACTCGGGACCAAAATAAATATCGAGAATCTTTTTTATTCTTCAAATGATCTCTCTCCTTAAATTTTATCTTAGGAATTTTATCTTATGAACAGAATCCTCCCATAATTCAAAACTTTTCTTCTCTGACGCTTCCGTTACCTCTCCTTGTAAATTCAAATTAGTTCATTCGCACTCTAAAAAAATTATTCACTTAATCTACTCAATAAGTTTGTATTTATTTTTTTAAAAATGTAGGTTTTAGCAATAATCTAGATGCTATCATAAAAATACCTAAACTTATAAAGAATGGTAGAAGTCCAGATGAAGTTTCAGGTAATTTTGTAAATACTGGCTCCATTAACAATATCGATCCAAAAACAATTAAAACTAATCCTATATAAGACAATACTCCATATTTTTTTATATACTTTCCATGTTTATAATTTTTCACAAGAAAATAAAGACCATAAGTGAAGAGCACAACTCCAATAAACACCATACTCCACAATAGCATGTTAAAATACCTCCCATGTAATTATTAATTCACCATTCACAATATTATACTAATGCGTAATATATAAATACTGCGAAGCAAATATTAACACTATATCTTTTGCTGTTTTAACTTTCTTTTTTTACACAATAGTCTCTCCTTGTTAGGTTTGGTATCATCTAATAAGAAATCAACCCAATCAAGTTTAAATTTACCTGCATTTTCTTGCCAATATAGAAGACGGTCATTGTAGTAAGTAATCTTTTCGCTAACTGGTTCTTGGAAATTATATTTTCCGTATTTTAAAATTAATGCAGTTAACTCATACATTGGCAATCCCATAGCGTGTGTTTCTACATGAACAGTAGCCCCAGCATGGCCAATAGCGTGACATAAAGCACCATATTCAGCATCATTAATTTCTTTTGCAACTGCATGTGAATCCAAAATTGCTCGTTTGGCTATAGGCATTTTGATTTTACCCGTTGCCCAAGATTCACAAAGTTCCAAGCAGGTTCTTGGCCTGCACTCACCATGATACTTTGACTCAAATTGCGCTAAGGGCAGCTTTGCACAATCTAATGCCCACATTACGATTGTTCGATGCTTTTGTAATTGCATTAATTCTATCAAGCCCTGTAAACATTGGCTTTCACGAGAAAATAAGATTTTATTTTTTCTTTTTAATTTTGCTTCTACATCTGAAAACATGTTAACCTCCTCAAAAATTTTATAGCACTTAAAACAATCATTCCTATCCTAATATTATTTTCAACACCATAAGCGCCTCTTTCACCTGATATTCGTGATATCTCTCGATAAGAAGATAATCACCTCCTATTACTGCAAAAATTACGGCAAGTGACAGACAGGCTATTGTCCATATATTTCAATGAACACCTCCTAATATTATGACTATTTTACTTCACATGTATATTAACTATTATATCAATACCAAATGGTAAATTCTCTTAATATTTTAGTAATGGGGGACGTTCTCAACTGGAACAATTTCTCCTAAAGCTCTTTCCATCATATAATATTGTCTTTCATACATTACAGATTGCCATTAGCTCATGTCACCAATGCCTTGTGCAGAGTTAAAGAATAAAAAGATTGAACTGAGCCAAGATAAAGAAGTAAAACATTGATATAATAGGAACTCTGGAAAAAGGTTGAAGAGAATTAAGAAGGAATGGTTTAAAGCCTGATTATTACTAGAAGGCAATGGATGATTCATTTATTTTCTTATAGATGTTGCTTTGAAGAGATTAAAAAATTCTAATGAAAATCTAATCGTTTTTTTAATAGACCCTAATCTTCCTTTTATAATTTAGGTGTAAGATAGCATTGTAGTCAAAATCACGAGGGGGAACAAGATTATGAAAAATAAAAAGAATAAAGTGCTTATTCCAATATTAGCAACAACTATTTTGGTGGGAGGGGGTCTTGGTATTGCATATGCTACCAATCCTCAAGACAAGCCTATTTCTGTGGCAATAGAAGAAAATCAAACTAAACAAGTAAAATTAACAGAAAAAGGGGCTACCAAAATAGCATTAGAAAAGGTACCTGGAACTATAAAGGAAGTAGAATTAGAGGATGAAGACGGAACAATTGTTTATGAATTTGAAATTCTTTCAACAGATGGTACTCAAAAGGATGTAAAAGTAGATGCCCAGACAGGCAAGGTTATAAAATTGGAGGCTGATAATGAAGAAAATGAGGAAGAGAAAGACGAAGAAGAAAACCAAGCTAAATTAGCTAAACAAACAAAAATAACAGAAGAAGAAGCTACCAAAACAGCATTAAAAGAATTACCTGGAACTGTAAAGGAAGTAGAATTAGAGAATGAAGATGGAACAATTGTTTATGAATTTGAAATTCTTTCAACAGATGGTACTCAAAACGAAGTGAAAGTAGACGCTCAAACAGGTAAGATTGTAAGAGTGGAAGCCGATGATGAAGATCATAGCGAAAAAGAAAACAACACTCAAAACCAAGTAGAAAAAGTTAAATAAACAATATAACTGAAGGAGCTAAGTTTCCAAAAAAGTGTCCGAAATCGTGTCAATATTTCGTGACACTTTTTTTAGCAAAATAATTCATCTGGCTTTGAAAGATAGGTTGGATAGTATAATCGATTTGTTAGTGTAAATGATATCATTATCCACGTTTTAATAGAATGTTCATTTTTTATGCTTAAAGGAAGAAATAAAAGATATAATGCCTTTTTATTGGAGAGTGATTTAGTATGAAAAAAGTACTGATTATTGAAGATGAAAAAAATTTATCTCAATTTATTCAATTAGAATTAGAGCATGAGGGCTATGAAGTACGAACTGCTTTTGATGGCAGAGATGGTTTGGATCAAGCATTACATGAACAGGTTGATCTTATTTTGTTAGACCTAATGCTACCCAATTTGAATGGAATCGAAGTCTGCAGAAGAATTCGTTTGATTAATAGCACTCCTGTTATCATGATTACGGCTAGAGATAGCGTCTTAGATAAAATATCAGGACTCGATAGCGGGGCGGATGATTATATTACTAAACCTTTTCAGATTGAAGAATTATTAGCAAGAATGAGAGCTCTTTTTAGACGATCGGAAGTCCCTATGAATCATCAATCAATCGTCTATAAAGACTTAGAGGTGGATATAGAATCAAGAATAGTAAAACGAGGAAATAATGAAATAGAACTAACTAAAAGGGAGTTTGATTTACTATATCTTTTACTTAAAAATATAAATCGAGTGTTGACACGAGAATTACTTTTAGAAAAAATATGGGGTTTTGATACTATGATCGAGACCAATATTATAGATGTTTATATTAGTTACTCAAACTTCGCACATAAATAATTGAATACAAGTATTGGAATTCCGGGTTTACAGGTATAAAAATAGCATGAAAACACCAGATTTGTTATAATTG